>JAFVZN010000023.1 GCA_017508135.1 Lentisphaeria bacterium
GGCGGAACCCGTGACAAAAGAGTGAAAAATCTGCCGCCATAAAAGGCGACAGATTTTTCGCTATTTTGGCACATTCAGAATTGCCAAAGAAGCCCGGCATACCAGCTCCATACTCCGGTGCAGGGCTTGCGCGCCCTGCCGGGGGGCGTGGGGGCGAGGAGCCCCCACATCAAGCCAGCAACCTTTGCTCCGAACCGAACTCCCGCTCCAAGTGGAACTCCGCAGTACGACAGCCCCTCTAACCGGCATAGCCACTCACTCCAACAGCCCCCCTACGTTTTAAGAGGAGATTTGCAGTACGTCAGTCATACGCGGCGATGCTTTTGATTGCCGCCGCCGCGCAGAAGCAGCCGAAGATGGCGGGGATGAAGCTGATGGAGCCGATTTTGCGGTTGGCAAAAGTTTTCAGCGGGGGTTCGGGTGAGTAGACGGTTTTCACGCCTTTGGAAATTCCGTGTTCGCGGAGTGCTTTCCGTACATTGCGTGCCAGCGGGCAGCCGGAAGTTTTGGAAATATCGGCGATTTTTATCTGTGACGGGTCAAGTTTTCCGCCTGCGCCCATAGCACTGATAAAGGGGATTTTCCGCCGTTTGAGGGCGAGAATGAAGGCGATTTTTGGAGCAAATTCATCAATGGCATCAATGGCAAAATCAAACGGTGTTTCCAGCAGAGTTTTTATCTCATCTTCCGAGCGCAGGAATTGATAACGGGCATCGACTTCCGCCTCCGGGTTGATAAGCTGTATCCGCTCTTTCCAAACTTCGACTTTCGGTCGCCCCACCGTCGTCTGCAAAGCGGAAATCTGCCGGTTGCAGTTGGTGATATCCACGGTGTCGCCGTCGATGATGGTAAGTTTTCCCACGCCGCAGCGGGCGAGATTTTCCAGCGCATAACCGCCGACTCCGCCGACTCCCAGCACCAGCACATGAGCGGAGCGTATTTTACGGCACTGTTCATCGTTCAGCAGCAATCCGGTGCGTTCAAAAATAAAATCATTGTCCACTTGTAAATTCTCCAAATGCCGCGTTGACAAGTTGCGGCAGATCCCGGTTGCCGCTGCGGGCAACGGCACTTTTTATCACCGACGGCAGATCGGCATCGACTGCCGCATCGCTTTCAAAACCGAAACTGCCGCCGGGCGTTTTCAATTTATCCATCAAACGGCACTGTCTCACCGCTTCCGGGTGAAACGAAACCACTCCGCCGCGCTGCCAGATGGCATCCAACGTCTCCGGCGTGCCGCGAAAACCATGTATCATCCAGCGCAGACGGAAACGTTTCAATACCGAAAACAGCTCCGGCAACGCTTTTACGACATGCAGTACCACCGGTTTCCGGCAATCTTGCGCCAGAGCCAGCAGAGCTTCCAAATATCGCATTTGCACCGGAAGTTCCGGGCCGCGCAGACGGTCAAGTCCGATCTCGCCCAATGCGGTAAAACCGGGCAGGGCAGTTGTCATATCTTCCGGCAGCGGCGCAAATGCTTCCGGGAGATACCACGGATGATACTCAAGAGATTGATAGCGTGCGGTCGTTGCGACCGGCGTGGAAAGCAGTTCCGGACACTTCCCGCTGAGAGTATGGGTGTGGAAATCGCAATATGCATCCGTCATAACTGTTTTCCGATACCTGTACCCAGTTCCGGGTGCTGTACACGCTGGATATGGCAGAGTGCCAGTGCCAGAGCATCGGTGCTGTCCAGTGGAATGTTTTCCACACTGATGCCGAACTCCGCCGCCAGAATAAAAGCTATACGTTCTTTGTCCGCACTGCCGCTGCCGGTGGCGGCACGTTTGGCAACGCTCGGTGTGTAGGCGTAAGCGGGGATTTGATTGTTGGCAAGCGCAGAAAGTATCCCGCCGCGCGCCATACCGAGGATGATCGCCGTTTTGGAATTTTTTCCGACAAACGGTTCCTCCAGCACGGCACATTCCGGATGCCATAATGAAACAAGTTCATTGATGCCGCCGTAGAGACGGCGGAGACACTCGGTATGCGGAAGTTTCTGCGCGTTGGCGATCACACCGCAATCGAGTATCTTGCACTTACCGGCAGGGGTGAGTTCGATCACCCCGTAACCGGTAGTGCGGATAGCCGGGTCAATACCGAGTACGACCATGGTGGTATCCGTTATGCCCGCATGAAAGCGGCAGTTGCCTGCAGCAGTCTGGCTTCCGCCAGAGCCGGACCGAGGAGCTGCATTGCCACCGGCATACCGGTGTTTTCGTCAACTCCCGCCGGAACGGCGATACCGCAGCTGCCTGCAAGGTTGAGTGAAATGGTGAAGATATCGGAAAGATACATCTGGAGCGGATCGGATTTTTCACCGAACTTGAATGCCACCTGCGGCGCGGCAGGTGTGAGCATCATATCACACGCTTTGAATGCATTTTCAAAATCTTTGCGGATAAGGGTACGCACCTTCTGCGCCCGCAGATAATAGGCATCATAGTAACCGCTGGACAAAACGTAAGTTCCCAGCAGGATGCGGCGTTTCACTTCGTCGCCGAAGCCGTTGCCGCGGGATTTGAAGTAGGTGTCGGTAAGATCATTGCCTTCGATACGGCAGCCGTAACGCATACCGTCGAAACGCGCCAGATTGGCACTGGCTTCGGCGGTGGCGATGATATAGTAAACGGCGATGGCGTACTTGGTGTGCGGCAATGAAACATCGACGATCTCTCCGCCGAGGGCTTTGACCTTCCCGATTGCCGCATCCAGAACTTTGGCACTGCCGGCATCTATGCCGCCGGAGTAATACTCTTTGGGAAGACCGAACTTCATCCCTTTGAGCGAACCATTGGCAGCTCCGGCGCGGGCGGCATCAGCGAAACCGCCGGCAGCATCGGGGAGGGAGGTCGAATCCATTTTGTCAAAACCGCAAATCGCATCCAGCAGGATACCGCAGTCCTCCGCATCGCGGGTGAAGGGACCGATCTGGTCCAGACTGGAGGCGAACGCCACCAGTCCGTGACGGGAAACTCGTCCGTAGGTCGGCTTCATACCGACCACGCCGCAGAATGCTGCCGGCTGACGGATGGAACCGCCGGTGTCACTGCCCAGTGCCGCCGGAGTGAAACCTGCGGCAACACAGGCGGCGGAACCGCCGGAGGAGCCGCCGGGGACACGGGAGGTATCCAGCGGGTTGCGGGTTTTCTGGAAAGCACTGTTCTCGCAGCTTGACCCCATGGCAAATTCGTCCATGTTCAATCTGCCGAAAGGAATAAAACCCTGCTTGCGCAGCCGTTCAACGGCGGTGGCATCGTAGGGGGAGATCAGGTTTTCCAGCAGCTTGGAGGCGCAGGAACAGCGTTCACCTTTGACGGAGATATTGTCCTTGATACCGATGGGGATACCATCGTAATCGCTGAGCGCACTGCCTTTGGCGCGGCGTTCATCCGCCGCCTGAGCGGAAGCGAGGACGTTTTCACGGTTGATTTCCAGAAACGCGCCGATCTCGCCGTCTTTCTGCTCAACGGCATCCAGACAGCTCCGGCAGAGTTCGACCGAACTCAGTTTTCCCGCTTTCAACTCTGCGGCAAGTTCATGCAATGTGGAAGTTGAGATATTCATTATGCTTCCTCCTGCGGCAGTACCCGGGGAAGTTTGATGAGGTTCTCATTGATGACCCCCGGTGCGTTTTCGAGCATTTTCTTGCGGGAATACGATTCCGCGACTTCATCTTCGCGCCAGACATTGGACAAGGGCGCGGCGTGGGCGGTGGGTTCGACACCGTCCACGTTCAGCTCCTTGAGCTCGTCGATGTAACCGACTATGCGTTCCATTTCCTGCTGGAGCTTGGCAGATTGTTCATCTGACAGCTCCAGACGGGAAAGTTCGGCAATGTATTTGATGTTGATATCAGATTCCATAGTGCCGTGGTTTACCGAATTAGAGGTTGCCGCCTTTTTCCAGCGTCAGGGTCTTGGTGACCAGGTCGCAAACTTCCGCAGGTCCGAAATACTGGATGGGACCGGGGTAGACGTAACTGGTTTCGACCGCCCAGGCTTCGCGGTTGGCGGTGAAGTATTTGTACGGCGCGCCGTCGAGTTCGACCAACGCTTTGCGGATGACCGGTTTATCGGCACCGTGACGGCGTTCCATATTGAGCATCATGGTGATGGGGATGCCGCCGGCGATCCATTCGGAAGCCGGTTTTATGGTATTGCGGACGCTGGACATATAACCGGTACGTCCGGCACCGATCAGCGCGGAAGCGTTGTAACCCAGGCTGTAGCAGTAGTCAGCATCGTAGTTGGAGGGAGCCGCACAACGGCCTTCGTAACCGAAGAAGTGGGTCTGGGTGGAGAACTTGCCGCTGTAAGTGCCTTCGGCTTTCATCGCTTTCAGCTTGGTGCCGACCATTTCGGCGAGCATCTTTTCGGTTTCAATGAGAGAAACCTGAACGTTGCCGTGGGGGTCGCGGTCGTTGCAGAGCTGCATCTGGATACCGGCGGGGAGGGAGGCGAAGACCTTGGCGGAGTCGGCGGACAGTTTTCCGGCGGCAAAGGCGACCTTTTCGTTTTTATCCATCGCTTCGACAGCGGCGGCGTTGGCGGCAAGCAGATCGTTGAGTTCGGCGATCAGAACTTTGATTTCCGGAATGAATTCAACCAGACCTTCGGGGATGAGCGCGATACCGAAGTTCATCTTGTTGGCGGCGCGGGCGGCGACGATGGAAGCCATGTAATCGACGATCTCACCGAGAGTCTGCTTTTTGGCGGCGACCTCTTCGGAGATGATAGCGATGTTGGGCTGGACCTGAAGCGCACATTCCAGCGCGATATGGCTGGCACTGCGGCCCATCAATTTGATGAAGTGCCAATATTTCTTGGCGGAGTTGGCATCGCGGCCGATGTTGCCGATAAGTTCGCTGTAAACGCGGCAGGCGGTATCAAAACCGAAGCTGGCTTCGATCCATTCGTTTTTCAAGTCGCCGTCGATGGTCTTGGGACAGCCGATGACCTGGATGCCGATGTTATTGCTCTTGAAATATTCCGCCAGCACGCAGGCGTTGGTGTTGGAGTCGTCACCGCCGATGATGACCAGCGCGGAGATGTCAGCTTTTTCGCAGTTGGCGCGGGCAGCTTTGAACTGTTCTTCGGTTTCGAGTTTGGTACGGCCGGAACCGATCATGTCGAAGCCGCCGGTGTTGCGGTGCGCGTCGATGATCTCATCGGTAAGTTCGATCATTTCGCCTTTGACCAGACCATCGGGGCCTTTGAGGAAACCGTAGAGACGGTTGGCTTTGTTCAGAGATTTCAGACCGTCATAGAGACCGGCGATGACGTTGTGACCGCCGGGAGCCTGACCGCCGGAAAGGATGACACCGACGTTGCGGGCGGCGGAAGTTTCACCTTTGCCGGGGGCGAAGGTCAGAACCGGGCTACCGAAGGTGGCGGGGAAGAGAGCCTGGACTTTTTCGACGTCGGCGACGGCGGTGGTGGCTCCGCCTTCATTGACGGTGACAGCGGCACCGTTGGCGAGAGCGGCGGGAAGTTTGGGGGCATAAGCCGCGCGGGCTTTCTGCAATGCAGAGATCTTGTTCATTTTTCACACTCCTGTTTGGTTTGGTTGTTTTTTTGTTTTTTATATAAGATAACTTTGATTTTACATTTTATCAAGGGCGCATAGCTTCAAAGATCACCTCTCCGATGTCGTATGCGTTGCAAAATATCATTGCCAGCCGGTCAAAACCGATGGCACAGCCGGAGGATTCCGGCATCCCGTTTTCCAGTGCGGAGAGAAACTCTTCCGGAACGGGGTAGGGGAGCATCCCGGCGGAAGCGCGGAACTTCAATGCTTCCATAAAGCGTTTGCGCTGTTCGGCAGCATCGGTAAGTTCACCGAATGCGTTGCCCAGCTCCACGCCGCAAATGTAGAGTTCCCACCGTTCCGCCACGCGGTCGTCCAGCGCGGAAAGCCGGGAGAGTGAGGCGCGGCTTGCGGGGTAGTCGATCAGAAATTCCGGACATGATCTGCCCAGAGCCGGTTCGACTTTCAGCACCATGACTTCATCAAAAGAACCATCTTTGTCGGCATCGAATGCGGAAATTCCGGCATACTTTCTGAACGCTTCATCGACGGTGATGAAGTTGTACCGGCTGAAGTCTATCGCGCTGCCCTGATAATCGACAACGCTCGAACCGAATATCTTCTGTGCGGCATATTTCAGCATATTTGCGGTAAACCTGGCAAGTTCCCGGTAATCCCAGTTCACCGCGTAATACTCCATTATGGTAAACTCTTCGCGGTGCTTGCGGCCTTTCTCTTCGGCGCGGAACGCGGGTCCTATCTGGAAAATCTTTTCCATTCCGGCACAGAGCAATTGTTTCATCGCCAGCTCCGGACTGGTGCGCAGAAATTCCCCCTGACACGCGACCGATTCGATATACTCTTCCGGCGCGGGGGCAGGGATCTTTACCTCGGTGGCAACTTCGTGGAAATTTTCGGCATAAAAAGCCTCACGCACCGCGCGAAGCAGTTCCGAGCGGCGGATGAGATTGGCTTTTTTGGCTGAAAAATTTACCGGTTCCATTTTAAATATGCTTCCACAAAACGGTCAAGTTCACCATCGAGGACACCGGCGGTGTCGCTGGTTTCCACATCGGTACGCAAATCTTTCACCATCTGGTAGGGCTGGAGAACATAACTGCGGATCTGACTGCCCCAGCCGTTTTCCATTTGCTCACCGCGCTGGGCGGCGGCGGCATCTTTGCGTTTGCGTTCTTCCATTTCGTAAAGTTTGGCTTTCAGCATTTTCATCGCTGTGGCGCGGTTCTTGTGCTGGGAACGTTCGTTCTGGCAGGCGACAACCACACCGGTCGGGATGTGGGTGATGCGCACCGCACTGTCGGTGGTGTTGACGTGCTGACCGCCGGCACCGCTGGCGCGGTAGGTGTCAACGCGGATATCGCAATCGTTGACTTCGATATCGATGTCGTCGTCGATTTCGGGAATGACTTCCACTGAACAGAAACTGGTGTGCCGCCGGGCGTTGCTGTCAAAGGGCGAAATACGCACCAGACGGTGAACGCCGGTTTCCCCTTTGCAGTAACCGTAGGCAAAGTCACCGATGATGCGGAACGTCGCACTGCGGATACCGGCTTCATCGCCGGGCTGATAGTCGATCATCTCCTCTTTCCAGTTGTTGCGTTCGGCGAAGCGGCGGTACATGCGGAGGAGAATACTGCCCCAGTCGCATGATTCGGTACCGCCGGCACCGGCGTGGATGGTGAGGAAGAAGTTGTTCTTGTCGAAACGTCCGGAGAGGAAGCTGACTACTTCGAGCTTATCCATGTGCGCCGCCATGATCTTGGAGGCGGTCTCCGCTTCGGCGAGAAACTCTTCATCTTCAGCGGCAAGTTCCAGTGCGGTGTTGAAATCTTCCATTTCACTTTGCATTCTGCGGTACGGTGCCAGCAAGTTGCGGCAGCTGGAAGCGGCGGCGACGGTGGCCTGAGCTTTTTCCTTGTCATCCCAGAAGTCGGCAGAGTTCATTTTTTCTTCCAGCGCGGCAAGTTCTGCTTCTTTGCCGGGGATATCGAGAAAACCGCTCACCTGTTCCATGCGGGCAAGGAGATCGGTTTCGATCTGGCGCAATTCTTCAAAAGTCATCATAATTTGGCATTCTCCAATTTCCACATATCATCGAGGATATGCTGGATTTCTCCGAGACAGGCACCGCAGGCACCGCCGGCTTTGCAGTAGTTGGTAAGTTCTTCGGCACGGGTGAGTTTGTGTTCACGCGCGATGGCAATGATCTTCAAGTCGGTGACACCGAAACATTTGCACACGAGCTTTCCATCGTGGTCGCCCAGTTTTTCAAAGGGATTGGGTTCGCCTTTGTAGTTGGCGATAGCCGCTTGCAGAGCTTCCATGCCCATTACGGAACAGTGGATTTTTGCTTCCGGCAGATCGCCCAGCATGGCAACGATGTCGTCGTTGGAATCTTTAGATGCTTCTTCGATGGTCATACCTTTGATAAGTTCAGTGAGTGCTGAACTTGATGCAATGGCACTGGCGCAGCCGAAAGTTTTGAATTTCACATCGGCAATACGGCCGTTTTCATCCAGTTTGAAGGTGAGTTTCAACGCATCGCCGCAGGCGGCATTGCCGACTTCGCCGATACCGTCCGGATTCTCCACTTCGCCCACGTTGCGCGGGTTCATGAAGTGATCCATCACTTTGTCAGTATAGTTCCACATTATTTTTTATTCCCTTGGGTTGATTTTGCTTCATTTAAAAGTGCCGCAATGATTGTTGCGGATTGTTTATCGGTCTCAACTTTGTTGTTGAGGATATATTCAAGGTAGAATCTCAACAGATGGTGCTGGTCTTTGAGGCAACTGCGCAAGGCGATGACGGAAATTGTGCGCATCAGCCAGTTGCGGAACAATTTCTGCTGTTCCGGAGAGAGTTTTTTATTACCATCGGTAAGTTTTTTTACTTCATGTATGGAAAGTTCCCGCTTTTTTGTCAAGGTCGCGGTCAAACGTTTTACCGCTGCAAATCTGCCGGTGATGAGAAATTCCGACATCAGTATCTCCAGGTGTACCGGGAGCTCCGGTTGTTTGACTTCCATCGGGTTGCGATAGTTGAACTTTTCCATCTGGGCAATGACGTGCGGATTGATAGCCGCCTTGTGTTTGGTGTACATTTGCGGGCCGATGTCGGCAAGAAGGAAGGCGAAGTCAAAGTTTTTATGCGCTTCCGTGCCGCTCATATTGGCAAGCTCGTCAAAGAATTGCGGATTGAGCTTGAATGCTTCAGCAAATCCGTGCAAAACGGAACGGGGATCGTAACGGCGTTTCCGGTTGCGGCGCCGTGCGACCACCTCTTCGGTGAGAAAATAGTTCAGCGCAGCCAGCAACCGTTCCGGGCGCGGATTGGAGTAGTAGCGGGCAAAAAACTGATCGAATTCTTTTTTGTCCATCATCCGGAAATCGGTGATGGATTCGACCAGTTCAACGGCGGCGGAGGCGGTCAGGATTTTTTTGTCTCCATCGGTCAGTGTCAAGGTGAAATCACGTTTGCCGGGTTTATCTTTCTGATCAAAAATCACCGTGATATAACGCGGGAGTATTATTACTCCGCGCGAACCGGCAGGAAGGCGTATCGGCTCGCTCCACTTCAAAGAAGTTTCTGTTTTTTTCGTGGAGATACGCATGGTTCCGGTAAGCTGCAGATCCTTTTCCAACGGCTGCTTGAGTATCAGCGCAGCGTTGACATAAAAGGGCTGTCCGCGCTCAACTTTGGAGACGGTGTTTATCTGCAGCGGCCGGTTCCGGGGAACGAAATTTGCCTGATCGGTCAGGTTGACCATCAAACTGGGAAAAAGTTTCAGCTCCCCGGCGGAGAGCGTGAATATGCAGAACAGTGTCAGGATGATACTGATGTGTTTCATGTTTTTTACTCTCCTTTCCGGGGCTTATTGCTGATGGCGGATCAACACTCAAACTTGGCAAGTTCGGCTTTCACTTTGGCTGCGATGAACGCTGCTGCTTCATCCAGCTTGACCCGTTCGCTGTCGCGGCAGGCGCGGGTGCGGAACTCTGCTTCGTTTCCGGCGAGGGTCTTGGGGGAGATGACCAGCCGCAGCGGAATACCGAGCAAATCGGCATCGCTGAACATACTGCCGGCTTTTTCGCCGCGGTCGTCATAGAGGACTTCCACGCCGAGGGCTTCGAGTTCGTTCATCAGCTTTTCGGCGGCTTCACCGACACCGGCTTTCTGCGGATCAAGCGCGCAGATTTGCACCTGGTACGGCGCAATGGACATCGGCCAGATGGGACCATAGTTGTCATTGCAGTTTTCAATAACGGAAGCCATGGCGCGGCCGACACCGATACCGTAACAGCCCATGATCATCGGATGGCTCTTGCCGTCCTTGTCCAAATAGGTGCAGTTCATGGATTCGGAGTATTTGGTTCCCAGCTGGAAGATGTTGCCGACTTCGATACCCCGGAGCATCTGCAGCGGTTCGCCGGTGATGGGGCAGGGGTCGCCTTCGCGGACGGTGGCGATGTCGACGACAGTATATTCAACGCCGTCGAGGTCGCGTTCCGCATTGAAGTTTTTGTAGTGATAATCCGGTTCATTGGCACCGACGACCAGATTGGAACTGTTCTGCGCGGAGGGGTCGATAAAGACCCGCACTTTTGCACCGGCTTTCAAGCCGAGGGGGCTTGCGTAACCGGGAACTGCACCGCAGGCGGTGATGGCGGCATCATCGGCAAACTTGAGTTCGGAAATCTTTGCCGCATTGGCAAGTTTGCTTTCGTTGACTTCAAAGTCGCCGCGGATCAAACAGAAGATCAATTCGCCGCTGATGGCATCCTGATAAAAGACCGCTTTCCCGGTCTGTTCGGCAGTAACTCCGAGGAAAGTCGCAACTTCGTCGATAGTCTTCTGACCGGGGGTGGCGACCTTTTCCAGCGGGAGCATTTCACTTTTTTCAAACTTCCACGCGGCAGTGGCGATCTCGCGGTTGGCGCGGTAACTGCGGTCGGGGGAAACGAAGATGGTATCTTCGCCGCAATCTGCGACAGCCATAAATTCGTGGGAAACCTTTCCCCCCATCATGCCGCTGTTGGATTCGATGCTGACCACGTTGTCCAGTCCGATACGCTTGAAGATGCGTTCATAGGCTTCATGCGCGCGGACATAATATTTTTCCAAATCAGCCTGATCGGTGTGGAAGCTGTACGCATCCTTCATCGTGAATTCGCGGGTACGGATCAAACCGGCACGGGGGCGCGCTTCATCACGGTACTTGGTCTGGAGCTGATAGAGCATCACGGGGAGCTGCTTGTAACTGTTGACTTCAGTACGCACCAGCGCGGTGATGCACTCTTCATGGGTCATAGCGAGGATCATCGGCTTTTCGTTGCGGTCATTGAAGCGGAGCAGTTCGGCACCGACGGAGGCATAACGTCCGGATTCCTCCCAAAGCGCGGCAGGCAGCACGACCGGCATCAGGACTTCCTGACCGTCGATCTTATTCATCTCTTCGCGGATGATCGCTTCGATCTTGGCGACGATGCGCTTTCCGGCAGGGAGAATGTCGTAAATTCCGGCGGAAACCGGGCGGATATAGCCGCCGCGCACCAGGAACTGGTGGCTGACGGTTTTAGCATCTTTCGGCACCTCTTTCAGGCGGCGGCCGACCATTTTACTCATTTTCATAATCGTGTCACTCCATATTCATACAATATACACGCTTACCGCATTTCCACAAGCTCGCGGTGCAATGCTTTCTGTGCGGATTCAAAATCTTTGCGGTCGATGATGAACTGCATATTGACCTGACGCATACACTGGTCGAGAGCAAGAACGTTGATGTCGGCTTCTGCCAGCGCTTTTGCGGCGCGGGAAAGGAAACCGGGGATCTTCATGTTGCTGCCGATGACCGCGATGATCGCCACTTCCCGGGTGGTGATTTTTGCTCCGGGGAAGGTGGTGCGCAGATCGTCCAGACACGCGCTGAGCTTTTTGCTCTTTTCGGAAACGTACTGGGTGATGGTGTTGGCGTTGGTGTTTTTTGCGATGTAGCTGACGTTGTGACGGGCAAAGCTGGCAAGCAGATTGTAGTCATAACCGCTGGTACCGACCATTTCCGGATCGAAGACTTCGATGGCAACGATATCTTTTCTGCCGCAGATCATATCGACTTTCGGTTCCGGGGAAACGTAGTTCTGACTGATGAGCGTACCGGGGTGACCGGGATCAAAGGCGTTGTCGATGCGGATGTCGATGCCGTTGCGTTCCATTTCTTTGGAGGCTTTGGGATGGATGGCTTCCATCGCCATATCGGAGAGCTGGTCGGCAATATCAAAGTTGGTGTGTCCGATGGTGCGGACTTTGTCCACGCCGATGAGTTTGGGGTCGCCGGTGGAAAGGTGGAACTCTTTATGGATGACGCCTTCGCGCGCAGCGGTGACGACCGCCAGTTTGCTGAAGGTGATTTCGCTGTATCCGCGGTCGAATTTCGCCATCACACCTTCGGCGCACTTGGCATAACCGGTGACGATCGGCATGCTGACGGAAAAGTCGATGTCATTGAGATGCTGGGCGATGGTCTCTTCCATGGAACCGGTTTCGCTGTCCATCCAGCCGGAAAGGTCGACAAAGACGGCGTTGACACCGTGTTTCTGCAAAATGAGCGTGGAATTGTACGCACTGTGCGCTTCGCCGATGGAGCTGAGCAGTTCGCGGGCGGCGGGCAGATATGCACCCGGATTGAAGTGACCGAAGCTGCGCAGCTGCATCAGATGGAGCAGACAATCTTTGACTCCGTCCATGCGTTCGTTGACAAAATCATCCGCTTTCTGCTGGTCGAGACCGAGGTTTTCAAAAGAACGGTTGAGTTCGATGAGTTTGTTTCTGGTAGCTTCCAGTTTCTCCTGCCACTCTTCGTTGTTGCCGGCGGCGAAGCTGCCGTAGATGCCGGGTTCGCCGGTCTTCTTGTCTTCCAGAAGCAAATTGGTGACACCGCCGTAAGCGGAAACGACGAAGATGCGGTTGTAAAGCTCACTTCCTTTGCGGGAACCGATAAAGATGTTATCCATCAACTCGCCGAAGCGGGTCATGCTGGTTCCGCCGATTTTTTCAACAGTATGAATTCCCATGATGATTAAAGATCCTCAATTCTTAAAAGTTTTACCGGAGAACTGTTTACCGAAAGCACTCCGAGTTCAGACAATGCGGCGCGCATATTGCGTTCCTTGACCGGGTGAGTGAGAATGACCAGAGCAACTGAATTGGCGGTCCCGGTCTGGTTTTCATGCTGGATCAAGCTGGAGATGTTGATCCCGCGTTCCGCCAAAATCTGGGTGATCGCCGCAATGACTCCCGGCGTATCTTTGACCTGCAAACGCAAATAGAAGCGGCTGATACAATCTTCGATGGCGTTGACTTTTTTGAACTGTTCGCCGTCTTTGAAGTTGGGAACGCGCTGACGGCAATCGTGGGCGTAGTTCAATGCGGCATCGGTGATGTCGGCGACCACGGCACTGGCGGTAGCTTTCCGTCCGGCACCGCGACCGTAGAAGAGCGTCTGACCGACGGTGTCGCCGTCAACGACCACACCGTTGAAGACATCTGAGATGCCCGCCAGCAGCGCGGTTTTGGGGATCAGGGTCGGGTGGACACGCATTTCAACGGCACCATTGTTATTTTTGATGATACCGAGCAATTTGATGCGGTAACCGAGTTCATCGGCATAGGAGAGGTCGGAAAGCTCCAGATCGCGGATGCCTTCGACGTAAACATCTTCCTGATAGAACCATTTGCCATAGGCAAGCGATGCCAGAATACTGGTTTTGTGCGCAGTGTCGAAACCGTCGATGTCGAGTGACGGGTTGGCTTCAGCATAACCGAGTTTCTGCGCATCAGCAAGAACCGGAGCAAAGTTGGAACCTTCGCGCTCCATGCGGGTCAGGATGTAGTTGCAGGTACCGTTCATGATGCCGTAGATGCGTTCAATGCGGTTGGCTACCAGACCTTCGCGGATGGATTTGATGATGGGGATACCGCCGGCGACACTGGCTTCATAGCAGAGGTCGGCACCGGATTTCTCGGCGGCGGCAAAGAGTTCTTCTCCGTGGTGGGAGAGCAGTGCTTTGTTGGCAGTGACGACTGACTTGCCCTTGTTGAGAGCTTCCAGAATAAACTTTTTGGCAACCGTGGTTCCGCCGACGAGTTCAACAACGATGTCGCAGGAGTTGATAACTTCGTTGGCATCGGTGGTCAGCACTCCGTCAGGAATGGAAACTCCGCGGTCGGTGGTAATGTCAAGATCGGCGATCTTGTGCAAAACAATGCGCACTCCGGTGCGCTTGGAAATAACTTCTGCGTTGGCAAGTAAATTCTCGGCAACACCGGCACCGACGGTACCGAATCCGATAATTCCTACTTTGTATTCTTTCACGATTCAAACCTTTCTTTGGTAAAAGAGTTGTAATACTACACTTATTACTTAATATAGCACAGAAATACACTCTTTTCCATAGCCGGAGGTGAAAAGTACGCTAATTTTTCATAAAAGACCACAGCTGTCCCATAAAATCAGCAAAATGCTTGTTTTTCAATTTTTTTCAGCGGAAGAAAATTGGAGTTGAAAAAAGTGATTTTGTCAGATATTGTTTTGCGAAAAGCAAAACGCGCGTGCGCAATGCGCCGCGCCACCAGTGACACTGCGTTCAAAGTGGTCTGTTCGCGACCGTAAAATCCCTTTTTTTCACGGGAAGCGGATGACCATGTAGACTTTGGCAGGGAGCGTTCCGTAATTGGCGATCGTATGGTCGATATCGGTTTGAAGCACGATGACATCACCGGGGGTGAGCTGCGCCTGATTTTCTCCGGCTGAGACAGTTACATCCCCTTCGAGAATGGTCAGATACTCTTCGGTTCCGGGAACATGGGCACTGGAGGTGTGAACACATCCCGGCGGCAGCGTGACCAGATGCAGCTCCAGTGAATCCGCCATGCTCAACGGAGAAAGCACCTGAAAGAGCGCATCGGATTGTCCGGTCTTCAAACAGGTGATATTTTCCGCCCGGGTGATATCAAATTTTTTGTATGGGGAGTGTCCGCCCTTCAACAATGAGTCGAAGTCGATATTCAGTGCGCTGACGACTTTCCAGAGCGTGCCGATGGTCGGATTGACCTTGTTTGCTTCGATCTGGGAGAGCATCGCTTTAGAAACGCCGCTTGCCAGCGCCAGCGCATCCAGCGTCAAATGCTGTTTGCGGCGTTCCCGTTTTAAATTATCTCCGACGAGCGGAACTTCCGGAAATTTTTCTTTTTTACTCATTTACAGTTTCCGAACACCGGCTCCGGTTCAATCCTGTTCCTTGCGGGCAGCTTCAAAATCATCAATTATCTCTTTGTCCGGCTCCGGGGTCAGCAGTGAAATCACTGCTGCCGCGATGGTTCCGGCGATGAAGCCGGGGATGATCTCATAAACGGCGGTCCAGGAGAGGAAGGCGTACCACAGCGCATCTATGGCAAAACCGGCGATGATACCTGCCATAGCTCCGGCATAAGTAAGCCGCTTCCAGAACAATGCCAACAGCATTACCGGACCGAATGCCGCACCGAAAGCTCCCCAGGCGCAGGCGACCAGCTGCATCAGCCCCTGACAAGTCGGGCTTGCGGCGATAAAGAACGCAACGATGGCGATGACCAGCACGATGATACGTCCCGCCCAGGGCATCTCTCTGTCCGAAGCGTTTTTGCGGCAGAGCGGTTTGTAAAGGTCGGAGGCAAACGCCGACGCCGAAGCCAGCAGCTGGGAATCGGCGGTGCTCATTGCAGCTGCAAGGATCGCTGACAGCAGTATTCCTGCGAAAAACGCGGCGATGGTGATGATACCGAGATTATTGCCAATCCAGTAGAATACCTCGCGCACCATGTCGATAAAAATAAGGGTGTTGGCATCCTGCGGCTGAACCAGTTTGTCTCCGAGGAACTTTCTTCCGATCAGTCCGACGGCGCAGGTGGCGATCAGGATGAGAACGAACCAGGTGCAGCCGATGATCTGCGATTTACGCATCTCTTTTTCACTCCTGACCGAGAAGTACCGGATGAGGATGTGCGGCATACCGAAATATCCCAATCCCCAGCCCAGGCCGGAGAGAATATCAGAGAAACTCTTCCAATCCGCTTTGCCGCTGGAGAGCAGGTTGTAATAATTTTCCGGGATAGTTCCGGCAACCGGGGTGAATCCGGCACTGTTCATCATGCACACCGCCATTACCGGAATCAGCATCAACGCTCCGAGCATCAGCAGTCCCTGAAAGAAGTCGGTCCAGCAGACGGCGTTGAAGCCGCCGAGGAAGGTATAAATTACGATAACGATACTGGCAATAATCATGGCAGTCCGGGGATCCATACCCAGCACCGTGTTGAAAAGAGTTCCGCAGGCGTACAAACTTGATGCGGTGTAAACACAGTAGGTCAGAACAAATACCGCGGCAGAGATCACCAGAATACCCTTGCGTTCAGTGCGGAAACGCCGGGTGAGAAACTGCGGAATGGTGATGGCATCTCCGGCAACTATGGAGTAGCGGCGCAGAGTCGGGGCGACTTTCAGCCACGCGGTGACTGTTCCCAGAAGCAGACCTATGGCGATCCAGACATGTCCCATGCCGTAAAGATAGATGGAACCGGGCAGCCCCATCAGCACCCATGCGCTCATATCGGATGCTCCGGCTGACAAAGCGGTCACCCAGCCGTTCATCTGTCTGCCGCCGAGAAAATACTCTTTTTCATTGCCGCCGGTTTTGCGGCCCTTCATAAAAAAGTAAATGCCGATGCCGAGTACCAGCAGAAAGTAACAGAGTAATGCGGAAAATTCCGGGATGTTCATTTTTTATCTCCTTTATCTGTAAAAAAACAAAAAACATCAATTAAATATACCATCATTTTAATTATTTGTCAAGTTTTATTGAAAATCCGCCAATGATGAAAATGGCGTTTTTATTCAGGATTTGAGTTAAAAATATTTGCTTTTTGCCATTGAGTATGCTATAGTATGTCCGTTGGTAAAAACCTTCTTTACGGGAGAAAAATATGTCAGATAATCAGAAAAAGTTGAAGTTCGCGATCGTCGGTACCGGTAATCGCGGCGTTTTGTGTTTTGGAAAAATGCTGGTGAAACGGGATGATTGCGAGATCGTTGCTCTGGTCGACCCCAATCATGTCCGTTCTGCGGCGGCGGCTGAGATGCTGGATATAAAACCTGCTTTTTTCAAAAGCATCTCCGATATGCTGAAAGAGATCAAGCCGGATGCTGTCATTATCACCAGTCCGGATTACACTCATTGCGAAAATGCCATCATCGCGCTTGACGGCGGCTGTAACGTTCTGCTGGATAAGCCGCTTGCCACTCATGTTTCCGACTGCCGCAACATCATTGCCGCCGCGGACCGCAGTTCCAAGATATTGATGATGGGCTTCAATCTGCGCCACCATCCGGTTCTGAAAAAACTCAAATCTCTGCTGGATCAGGGCGTTGCCGGGAAAGTCTTTATGATCGAAAACCGGGAGTTTTATCATGGCGGCAGAACCTATATGGCGCGCTGGAATGGTGATTACGCCAAAAGCGGCGGTTTGTGGATACATAAGGGAAGTCACGACTTTGACGTTTTTCAATGGCTGATGGATTTCCCCAAGCCGGTGCGGGTGAGCAGCTTTTCCGGGCTCAATGTCCTTGATGAACAGCATCTGCCGTTCAAACTCCGCCCCGGAGTTGAAGCCGGTCCCAACTGCCGCCGCTGTGCTTACGCCAAAGAGTGCCCGGATATCTACGATTGCCGGGAAAGCAAACTTTTCGGAGAAGATGCTATCGCCGTTGACGGTTACTATAAAGACAACTGCATCTACGTTTCACCCAAGAGTGTCCACGATAACGGTATGTCCATCGTCGAATATGATAACGGTGCCAAAGCTGTCCACAGCGAGTGCTTTATCGGTCCCATCAACGACCGCAAATACACCATCTGGGGGGATCGTGCCACGATCGAAGTCAGCTTGACCAACCGCGAGATCACGGTTTATCCCCGGTGGAGTCAGGATACGGTCACGCATAAGATCGCGCCGGATGACGGCGGCGGCCACGGCGGAGCAGATCCGCTGCTGCTGGAAGCGTTTGTCAACGCACTCAAAAACGGGGAGGCTTCTTCCAGTACAGCAGAACACGGAATGTGGTCAACTGCTTGCGGTGAAGCGGCTGAACTTTCCTGGAGAGAGCATCGCATGGTGGAGATAGCTGAACTCTTCAAGTAAGTATTTCTGCAACCGTAAAAGAGCGGCTGTTGCAAAACATAAGATTTAGCGACAGCCTCGTTGTTATACCCAAAATACTTATTCAATCATGATTCTCTGCATTCCTCAATAAATATCTTTGAGGAGTGCGATACCTCGGGTATGAAGTGTGTCTATTGGCATGCA
>JAFVZN010000024.1 GCA_017508135.1 Lentisphaeria bacterium
GGTAATTCCAACCGGTTATACAAAAAATAAGGATATTGAAAATGAAAAAAATCACATTTGTTTTTGCCGGGTTGTTAATGGCGTTTCAGAGCTACGCCGCCAATGATCTTATTGAGATCAAAACTGTCAAAGATTTTCAAAGCCGCAAGGGAGTTGCTGCCCGGCCGGATGGGGTATTCACCATATCCAGAGCATCATGGTTTTCCGCTAAAAAATATATTGATGCAACTCCGGATACAGCATACAAAGTTTCATGCTTCATCCGCAGTGCCAATGATGCAAAACTGCGCATCCGTCTCGGGTTGTCTGTTCTCGGAGCGGATAAAAAGCCGGTATTCTTTTCCGGAGTAAATCCGGTCAAAAATACTGAGGCTGTACTGGTCGCTCCGGTGAAGCCTGAACAGAATTTTATCATTGTTAAAGATGCTTCCAAATGGCTTCCCAAACTGCCTTCCCGTATCGTCTACGATGTCGACCCCACGGGACAATTGCGTGACATTCCCAACAACTCCTACCTCGGCAACCGGGTCATCTCTATTGTGCCTCACGAAGGCAATTTCAAAATCACGTTTTCCGGCAAAGCCGGTATTGAATTGCCTGCCGGACACTTTGTCCGCCAGCACGCCGACGGCCGCCGTGCCATCCTCGGTCCGCCGACCACTGTCTCAAACGAATGGAAAAAATGTGAGTTTATCATCGTTAAAGGCATCTCCCCTGATGCCAAAGCGACCAATAAACTTTTCCCCGGCGTTGCCAAAATATCTCCGCTTCTGGTTGTCCCCGGAGCGGTCAATATCAAAGAATTCAAATTGGAGAAAATAAAGTAAAATGAAGTCTCTGCTTGCTTTTTTCGCCGTCACGGCGGTATTTTATTCGCTTAACGCCAGACCGATGCCGGATGCGGAAGCGGTCAAATATTTAAAAAAACTCGCCCAAAGCAGTAAAAACTATCAACGCCGTGCCGACAAAACCTATTTTTTCAGCCGTGCCCAACTCAAATACGGCTTGGAGCGAAACGATTATCTGCGGCGGTGGTGCGACCGCCCGCTGATGCAGGATTCCTCATATTCGCGCTCGGGAACTTTTGAACGCAGTTACAGCGGCACATACAGCAATAAAGGTTTTATAAATCCGAAAACGTTCGCAGTGGAAAGTGCTTTGCTGAAAAAATTCAACTTCGCCGGATTTGCTTTTTTCCCCGAAACCTCCGGCCGCGTCAATATTTATGATCATGTCGGTCAGCCTTACGCTGCCCCGATAATCCTGATGCCGGAATATGCCGGAGGAGCAAATCTCAGCGATTTGGACCGGCGCATGGTTCTGGCGGAGCAGGCGTTGAAATCTCCGCACACCTTCCGGATCAACGGTAAAGTGGTCATCACCAGTTATCCGGCCTCTGCAGACTCCCGGCCGTGGGCGGCATTGAAAAAACGTTTGATTGAAAAATTCGGCGATAAGTTTATTCTCATGCCGTGGACCGTTATCTCTCACGGACTCAAGCCCAGCGGGAAAAATGGCAAATACAGCGTTGCCGATATAAAGAAAATGGAGGAAAATCTCCGAACCATTCTCCGTAATGTGGATGGATTTTATCACAATGCTCCCCCGTTCCAAAACCGCCGTTATCACTGGGAATTTGACCGGGAAGTGCTTATCCCCATTATTCACAGCGTTATGAGTGAGCCGGAATTCAAAAATAAATATCTCGGCTGGGGAACCAAAGTCGGACACATGAATTGCCACTCTCAACCTTATGCCGTGGATGCTTACGGTACCAATACTCTGCGCGGCACCGTCGGTGCGGCAGTAATAGCAAAAGCTGATTTTGTCAACTGCGTCGAGTGGGATGAAGAGAATGAAAACACCTGTTTCCGTCCGATGACGACAACCGGTTTTTCCACCTTGCGCATCTGCCGGGCGTTTGAACAAATTGCCAATAACAAACCTTTCACACCTCTTCCCGGCGATAATACTGCATTGCCCAATCTGGTATTGAGTTACTCCCGGGTCATGGCGGCAGGACAACTTATGGAGTTTGAAGTGGCTGCAATTCCCGATGGTACCGGCAAAAAAAGCACAGTAAAACTGGAACTGGCGGACAACAATGGAAAAATCGTTCATCAGTTCCCCGAATTTTCCATTGATTTCAAAGATGTCAATGCTGAAGTTTTGACTCTTTCCAGTGAAAAACTGCTTAAATACCGTTTCCTCAATCCGGTTCTTACGGTGAACGGTCGACGTTTTGACCGGGGATTTCATCCCATTGAGTTGCGCACATGGTGGCACTGGGATTATCTCTGGGCAAAACACGTTCTGCGGGATATGCCGTTTGATACTACTGCCTCGATCAAGCTCGGAGAAACCCGCCAAGACGGTTTTATCGAAGCCGAAGTTAAAGTGAAATCCACCCGTCCCCTGCGGAGTGTGGAAATTATCAGTGGCGACAATCTGGTCGTTTACAGCCACAGCCCGGCCGGATCTCCCTTCCGGAGCGATGATAAAGTTGCCGGATTCCGCTTTTCCATGCAGTCGGTAAGCAAAAGCGACATCATGCTCAATGGAAAAATCAAAATTTTGAATGCGCCAAATTGCATCCCCTCTCCGATGCGTGGATCTATCGTCTGGAAAAAGAATCACTGGAAAGTTTCCGGTCAGCCGCTTCACGGTTCACCGGTTCACCGTTTCTTCCAGATGCCCCGCAAAGAGGCGGAACAGGCGGTAATGGAGATCGATCTTCCCGGTTTTGTTGAAAATGCCAAGATCCGCCTTGCCGATGTATTGAAATACGGTTCAATCGGAATCGCAGGCAGATACAGTTCCAACTTTGTCGTTGCGGAGAACAGTTTCCAGGATCGGATGCCGGAAGTTTTGGGCGGTAAGGAATATAATTTCAAAGTTCTGCTCCGCCCCGACATGCCTGATGCCGGATATTTTGTGCAGACGGTGGATGACAAGTTCCAACTTTTCCGTTCCCGGAAAATAACCAACTTCAAACCGACCGGGGTGATGAAAAAATTCAACGTCTACTCCGTTGGCAGCAAATGTACCGTCAGTGCAGAAGCCGATGCCGGATATCTGCAAAGTGTTGAATATGATTTCTCCGGATACCGCGGCTCGGTGTTTCCGTGTCGGGCAGGACGCCGCTGGGACGGCATTTTAAACGGTCAGGTACCGTTGACCACCGGATTCGGTCAGGGTGAATCATCCTACGGAACAGCGATGAGCAAATATTTTGCCCGATTCCCTCGCAAGGCAGAAAAGACCACTCCGGAACGGGTAATTGAGGATAATAAACCGGCATTGAAATTCAACGGCGGTCAGTTTGTCTCTTTGCCGCTGGCGATGATTCCGGCATACTCCGGATTTATCGTGGAAATGGAGGTTTTCACCGGACCCAAAGGCGCACCTATGCAATCGCTGCTCACCGACAGCATGATGGCATTCCGGCTTTTTTTGCGGAACGGCGTCCCCGGAGCGACCATATACCGGAATCAATTTGCTGAATCCGGCGGCACTCCTGCGATAGCCGAGTGTTCCGGTCCCCGGCTCCAACCGTGGCAGTGGAACAATATCAAAGTGGTATTTGACCAGAAACATTTCACTGTTTATGTCAACGGTGTTCCCGGTAAGCCGGTCAAAGCCAACGGATACCACCGCTATCCGCGCGCAACTGTAATGGGCGCATCGGAACGGGGGGAATTCTTTACCGGAATGATCCGCAAATTGAGAATTTCGGTCTTATAACTGTTATCTGTTCCGACCGCAAATTTCCGGCGAATTACCATCGGCAGTTTGCGGTATTTTTTTGCCTGACGGAAAGTAAGCTGACGCTGCTTTGAAAGAGACCGTGCGTTTACTTTTACAATCGACAATTTGTGAAAATATCTTATTTTTCCAGCGAAAACAATTGAAAAATAAGAAGGCTGGATTTATATTATTGTTTGACCGTCAAACAACCGGAAAAATGAGGCTTTTGTAAATGCTTTTTGATACAGCTTTGACCATCGTCGGCGTGCTGCTGCTCGTCGGCGCATTGTCATGTAAAATATCCAGCAGGTTCAATCTGCCTACTTTGCTGCTCTTTCTTGCCGCCGGTGCCGTGGCAGAGTATTTCATGCCGATCGAAGGTGCCGGATTTGTGAAACAGATAAATCACTTCGGTATAATCTCCATGGCGTATATCCTCTATTCCGGAGGATTGGAAACGGATGTCGCCGCATTGCGCGGTGTCAGTGTGCGCGGAGGCGTGCTGGCGGTGCCGGGCGTGGCTCTGACCGCATTTATGACCGGTTTCGGAGCGTATATCATATTTTGCGGGCGTTATCCGTTGATCTGGTGTCTGCTGCTTGGCGCGCTGATATCCTCCACGGATGCGGCGGCGGTCTTTTCCATCCTGCGCGGGCGCAGTGTCGGTTTGAAAGGCGATCTGCAGCCGCTGCTGGAGTTTGAATCCGGAAGCAACGACCCGATGGCGGCATTTCTTACCGTGGTCATGTGTACGCTTTGTGCCGGCGGTGAAAGCGGTTCATTTTTGCTGGAAATACCGCTGGTGTTCTACCGTCTGGGCGGCGGCGTGCTGATGGGAATACTTTGCGGCTGGGCGGGAAAGTATCTTTTCCGGATACGGCTGGATTTTGAAGGACTTTATTTTGTACTCAGTGTGGCACTGGTCCTGTTGTGCTACGGTGCGGCGCAGCTGGTGCAGACCAATGGTTTTATGGCGTGCTATGTGTGCGGAGTTTATATGAGCGGAGCTGTGTATAACTACAAGCGCGGACTGGTAAAGTTCCACAACGCGGTCGCGTGGCTGATGCAGGTCGGATTGTTTATCCTGCTGGGTTTTCTCGCCTCTCCGGAACATCTGCTCAAACCGGGAGTGTGGATGCCGGGCGTGGCGTTGGCTCTGCTGCTGATGTTTGCCGCCCGCCCGCTTGCCGTTTTCATCTGTCTGGCGGCGAGCCGCCACAACTGGCGGGAAAAGCTGCTGATCTCCTGGGTCGGTATTCGCGGTGCGGCTCCGATCGTGCTTGCGACATTCCCGCTGGCGATGGGAGTTGAACACGCGGAGATGATGTTCCGGCTGGTATTCTTTATGGTCATATTGTCCGTGCTTATTCAGGGGTGGACACTGATGCCGGTCGCCCGGATGCTGAAGATGGCAAAAAATGTCTCCTCCCGCGGCGCGCGCGCTCCGTTGGAGCTGGAGATCATGGACGATCATTGCGATCAGGAGATGAAGGAGTTTGAAGTTGTTCCGGGTTCGGAACTCATCGGCAAGACTCTTGCTCAAATATCGTTTCCCGCCGGTGTCCTGGTGACGATGATACGGCGTGACGGAAAATTTGCTCCGGCACATGGAAACAGTAAGATCGCCGCCGGTGACGGATTGCTGATAATGGCGGAGCAGCAGTTGCTGACCGCTGTGGAAAAGAGATTTTTTTATTTCAGGTAAATACAAGGAGCATATTTTATGGAACTGAAATTTTACAATACGTTAAGCCGGAATCTGGATACCTTTCAATCCCAAATTCCGGGCAGTGTCAGGATGTATACCTGCGGACCTACGGTATACAACTTCGCCCATATCGGTAACTTCAGAGCTTACACCTTTGAAGATATCCTGCGCCGGACACTGGAATATTTCGGTTACACCGTAACACAGGTGATGAACCTGACCGATGTCGATGACAAGACCATCCGCGACTCCCGGGCGGCGGGACTTCCGCTGCAGGAGTTCACCCGCAAATATAAAGATGCCTTTTTCTCCGATATCAAAACATTGAATATCGAATCGGCGGAGGTTTATCCGGCGGCGACCGACCACATCAATGAGATGATCGTGCTGATCGAAAAACTTATGGAAAAAGGCTTCGCTTACAAAGCCTCCGACGGTTGCGTTTATTTTTCCATTGCCAAGTTTGAAAAATACGGTCAGCTCGCCCGTATCGACCGGGATAATCAACGCGACGGCGTGCGTATTTCCAACGATGAGTACGCCAAGGATGCCGTCGGCGACTTCGCGCTCTGGAAGGCGTGGGATGAAGTCGACGGCGATGTCGCCTGGGACAGTCCGTGGGGCAAAGGCCGTCCGGGATGGCACATCGAATGCAGTGCGATGTCGATGAAATATCTCGGTGACAGCTTTGATATCCATACCGGCGGCGTGGATAATATGTTCCCGCACCACGAAGATGAGATCGCTCAGAGCGAAGCGGTCACCGGTAAAAAGTGGGTCAACTACTGGCTGCACTGCGAACACCTTATGGTCGACAATACCAAGATGTCCAAGAGTCTGGGCAACTTCTTCACTTTGCGTGATTTGCTGGATAAGGGCTGGAGCGGGCGCGAGATCCGCTGGGTGCTTATCGGCGCACATTACCGCAAAAAACTCAACTTCACCTTTGAAGCCTTGAAGCTCGCCCGGGAAACGCTCACCAGGTTTGATGAATTTTTCAAGCGTATGCGTTCAATAAAGAGTGAAGGCAACGGGCACTCTGCTGCGGAGCCTGTCCGCGATGCCAAGCTGGCATTTGCTTCGGCTTTGGCTGACGATCTGAACATCTCTCCGGCGCTGGCGGCACTCTTTGATTTTATGCGGAAAATCAACCGTCTGGCGGACGAAAATAAGCTCGATGCCACCGGGGCGGAGGCGGTGTTGTGCGCCTTCCGCGATTTTGATCGGGTCATCGGCTGTTTTGATGTCGACAATGTGAAAGAGGAAAATGCCATTCCCGCCGAAGTGACGGCTCTTGCCGAAGCCCGCGCCGCCGCCCGCAAGGAGAAGAATTGGGCGGAAAGCGACCGTTTGCGCGATGAGATCGCCAAACTCGGTTATGCGATCAAAGATGCTCCCGGCAATGTGTGGCAGATTCAGAAAATTTAATCAAATAAGGAGATAGAATTTTATGAAACGGATAATTTTGTTGAGTGCGATGCTTGTTGCATTGCAGTTGAGTGCAAAAGTCTCTTTGCCGGGGATTTTCTCCGACCACGCGGTACTGGCTAAAAAAGCTGTTGTTCCGGTGTTCGGCAAAGCTGATCCCGGCGAAAAGGTCGTGGTCAAATTCAATTCGCAGAAAAAAGAAACCGTTGCCGGAAAGGATGGCAAGTGGCGGGTCAACCTCGATCTTGCCAACTCTCCGGAAGGTCCCTTTGAACTCAAAATCAACGATATCGTCATCAAAGATGTTATCGTCGGTGAAGTGTGGCTCTGCTCCGGTCAGTCCAATATGCAATATTCTCTTGCCGGTTCTATCGGTCGCAAGGAAGAGTGTGCCAAGCCGGTGGGAAGCCGTTTCCGCTGTTTCAATGTCAAGCGCAACAGCAGTAAAGTCCCGCTGGAGGAGATGTCCGGAAAATGGGTATATGCCGGTTCCGTTACCTCGGCATCGTTCCCCGGAGTCGGATACTTTTTCGGGAAAAAACTGCTCAACGAACTCAATCGTCCGGTCGGTTTGATCAATGCATCATGGGGCGGCACCGATATCACCGCCTGGATAAGCTGGGAGGCGATCAGCAAAAACAAAGCGGCTCTTGCCCGCTCCAAAGCCAAAGACCGTGCCAATCTGCCCAAACGTGAACGGGTGAAACCGACCCGGTTGTACAATGCGATGATTTTCCCGCTTGCCCCTTACGCCCTGAATGGTACTCTCTGGTATCAGGGTGAACGCAATGCGCGCAACGCCCATGAGTACGCTGACCTCACCCGCGCGATGGTCGCTTTGTGGCGGAAAAATTTTGAATTTGCCGAAATGCCCTTCTACTGGTGCAGTCTGGCGGCATATCAGGCTAAAAATCCCGATCCCAACGCTAAAAGCAACTGGGCTGCTCTCCGGGAACAGCAGACGCTCGCCCTCGATGTCCCATTTACCGGACAGGCGATCCTGACCGATGCCGGTGAAGCCCGCAACATCCATCCCCGCGACAAGAAAACTCCGGGAGAACGGCTTGCCGCCATCGCGCTTGCCAACGTTTACGGCAAAAAAGTTCCCTTCGCCGGACCGATGATGACCGGTGTCGTCCGCAAAGGTAATAAACTTGTCGTCAGCTTCAAAGATGTTGACGGCGGTCTGGTCGCCCGTCCGCTTCCGGCAGAATATGATGTCGACAGCCGCAGCAAAGCCAAAGTGAAAAAATCCAAGCTGGTGCGCAACAGCCCCGCCGCTCAGGTGGAAGGTTTTGCCGTCTGCGGCAAGGATGGAAAATATTTCTGGGCGGATGAAGCAGTCATCTCCGGTGATACGGTCATCGTTTCCTCCAAAAACGTTGCCGAACCCTGCGGCATCCGTTTCGCCTGGGCGCAGAATCCCACGGCGAATTTGTACAATAAAGCCGGTTTTCCGGCGGTCCCTTTCCAGAAGATCATCAAATAATAACAGGAGGATAAAACTGTGATCAAACGTGTATTATTGGCGGTGCTGGCATTTTCTGCCGTTGCCGCAAGTGCCAAAGTTACTCTGCCGGGTATCTTCTCCGACCATGCGGTACTGGCGAAAAAGGCGAAAGTTCCGGTCTTCGGCAAGGCTGAACCCGGAGAAAAAGTGACCGTTGTTTTCAACGGACAGAAGAAGATGGCTCTTGCCGACCGCAACGGCAAGTGGCGGGTCGATCTTGATCTTTCCAACTCTCCGGAAGGTCCCTTTGAACTTAAAATCAACGATATCGTCATCAAAGATGTTATCGTCGGTGAAGTGTGGCTCTGCTCCGGTCAATCCAACATGGCATGGGTGCTGCAGAGAAGCGAAGGCTTTGAAGAGGCTAAGAAGAATCCGGTCGGCAGCCGTTTGCGCTCCTTTGTCTTCAGTTTGAAAAGTAACGCGACCCCCAGCGATGCCCTCGATGGCAAATGGGTGTATGCCGATGCCGCCAATGTCGGCAGTTTTTCCGGAGTCGGTTACTTCTTCGGCAAAAAACTGCTCTCTGAGCTCAATACTCCAGTCGGTTTGATCCGCAACGCCTGGGGCGGAGCTCCCATCGAAGCGTGGATGACCACGGCGGCAACCGGTGTTGTTCCGGCGGTCGCGGAACGGGATGCTCATACTTCCAAAGATTTGAAAGCGTACCCCGCCAAACGCAAACAGTATCTCCTTGACCATGCGGCGTGGGCAAAGAAAAACAAGCGCCTGGATACGGTTCACCAACTGCCGCCGGCTGATGCCAAGTGGAAAAGTACCCGGCAGATCGCCTATTCCAACAGCATCACCTGGTTCAAAAAGAGCATCGTTTCCAAAGAGAACGGCAGACTGACTTTTGCCATGCAGCGGCAGGCGACACCGTTTACCGTTTGGGTCGATGGTAAAAAGGTTTACGAATGGAGTTTGGAAAATGCGGTGCTGAACAAATATCCCCGTTTCGTCATCAATGGTATCAGTGCCGGAAAACATGAGGTGATGTTCCGGATCTACTATCCTTTGAACAACTCCAGACGCAGTTTCAATTTGCAAATGAGCATCGGCGGTGTCAATCTCGATGGTCAGGCGTGGGATGTTTATCAGGAAGTAGTGTTCAAAAACAAGGTATCCAAAGCTCCGCAGCCGGTAGGAGCTACGCCCCGGGAATTTTTCAACAGCCAGCGGTTGTTCAACGGCTGTATTTATCCGATGCTGCCTTATGCCCTTGACGGTGTGATCTGGTATCAGGGAGAGACCAACGTCGGACGTTACAAAGAATATGCGGCACTTCAGCGGGCGTTGATCGCCGATTGGCGCAAACATTTTGAGGATCCGGAACTGCCGTTTTACTGGTGCAGTCTTGCCGCGTACCGTGCCAAAAACGCCAATGCCAATGCCGAAGAATCTATTGCTTACCTCCGTGGAGCCCAGACTGAAACTCTCGATGTTCCCGGAACCGGGCAGGCGATACTGACCGATGCCGGTGATGCAAAGGATATCCATCCCCGGAACAAACTTATCCCCGGTGAACGTCTGGCGGCGATCGCGCTTGCCAAAGTTTACGGTAAACAAATTCCTTATCTCGGCCCCTCTGTGGAAAAGATCGTCCGGGAAGGCGGCAAGTTGCGTATTCATTTCAAAGATACTTACGGCGGACTGGTCGCCGCTCCGGTTCCGGAGTTCTACTATCTGGTCAAGCGGAACAACGACACTGCGCCTCTGGTTCGCAACTCTCCCGGAACTCAGCTTGAAGGTTTTGCCGTGTGCGGCAAAGAGAACAAGTGGTACTGGGCGGATGAAGCGGTCATTGATGGCAATACAGTGGTGGTATCCTCTTCAAAGGTCGCAGAACCCGTCCGTGTCCGCTTCGGCTGGCAGAACAATCCCACGGTCAACTTGTACAACAAAGCCGGTTTTCCCGGAGTTCCCTTTATGAGCAAGTAAAGCGATCGTTGCTGATTTTACTTGAAAAATCATCCGTTCAGCGTATAATGATCTTAGAGATCAGGAGGTTGAACGGATGAAATTTTTTATGATGATTTGTCCGGTGTTGGGGATGTTGTTTTCCGGCTGCCGTACTACTTTCGATATGGCGGCGGCGGTGAAAGATTTCGATGCAGAACGCTATTGCGGAGTCTGGTATGAGATCGCACGTCTGCCCAACTGGTTCCAGAGCGGGATGTACCATGTGTCAGCAGAATATACCGGAACCGGTGACGGGCGCATCCGTGTCGTCAATCAGGGCCTTGATGCTTCGGGGCAGCGGCGCATGGTGATCGGACGGGCGCGGAAGGCTTCAACTGCCGGGGATGGGGAACTTGAGGTATCTTTTTTCAAACCCTTTTGGAACAGTTACCGGGTGATCTATTTGAACGGGGATTACACGATCGCGGCGGTGTGCGGGAAATCGCCGGATCACCTCTGGATACTTTCCCGGCGCAAAAAGCTCACCCGCACTGAGTTGGAGGAGGTCATAAGTTTTCTCAAACAGCGTGGTTTTGCCGTAGAAAAACTTTTGTATCTTGGATGGTGATTTTTAAATTTCTCAAAAGTCGTCAAAGGCACACTGCTTGGCATGGAAAAGGAGCGTTTTCGGCTGTTGCCCGGTGGGTAATAACTTTTGCGATCACCTTTCCCGGAGAATAAAAAAGGCTGCTGTCAACCGTTTTTAAAGTTGGCAGCAGCCCTGAATTTATTTTTGTCAACCGACCAGTGTGCCGGAAGGGATATCCTTATCCGGCATGACCAGAGCCAGCGTGTCGCCGCACTTGGCGGCAAGGAGCATACCGCAGGACTCGATGCCGCGGATCTTGGCTTTCTGCAAGTTGGCGACAATGACGATGTTTTTACCGATAAGATCATCAGGAGCGTACCACGGAGCGATACCGGAGACGATCTGACGGTTTTCAGAACCGACTTCGATCTCAAGTTTCAGCAGCTTGTCCGCGCCTTCGACCTTCTCAGCTTTGAGAACTTTGGCAGTACGCAGTTCTGTGCGCTGGAAGTCATTGATGGTGATGACACCGGGCACTTCGAGCTGCGGGGCAGGGGCGGCTTTCTTTTCCGCCTTGGCACTCTTCTTTTCGACCTTCTCCGCCGGGGCAGGTTTCTGCACTTCCAGACGGGGGAAGAGGGGAGGCACATCGCTCATCTGCCAACCGGAGATGCTCGCAACTTTGCCAAGTTCCGTGATGACCGGAAGATTTTTGGCATCGCCGCCGAGTGCCGTCACCAGTTCGCCCATCTTGTTCGGCATGACCGGAGCCAGCAGAACGGCGACCTTGTAGATGGCAGTTGCGGAAGTTGCCAGCACCGTATTGAGACGTTCCGTTTCACCGTTTTTGGCGAGAGTCCACGGCGCGCATTTTTCCAGATAACGGTTACCCGCGCGCACTGCGTTGAGTACGGAAGCGATACCCTGATCCAGCTTGTAGCTTTCCAGACAGCTGCCCATTGCGGCGATGGCATTGTCCACGGCGGCAAAAAGTTCTCTGTCATCAGCGTTCAGTTCACCCGAAGCAGGAATGGCACCGCCGGTTGCGCGGATCGTCATCTTCACTACGCGGGAAAGCAGATTGCCCAGATCGTTGGCAAGGTCGCTGTTGTAACGGGTGGTGAAGGTCTCCTCCGAGAAACAGGCATCGTTGCCCAGCGACATTTCCGCCATCAGGAAGTAACGGAACGCATCGACATTGGTCATGGCGATCAGAGATTCCGGAGAAACTGCATTGCCGTTGGATTTACCCATTTTCTGTTTGACTTCACCGTTTTCGGTTACGACGACGTTACCGGCAGCTTTGTTTTCATTCTGTGCGTTGCTCTTTTTGCTGTCCGCGAGCCACCAGCCGTGGGCGAATACCGTCTTGGGCAGGGGCAGACCGATAGCTTTGAGCATGGTGGGCCAGTAAACGGTGTGCGTGGTGAGAATATCTTTCCCGATAAGCTCACAGCTTGCCGGCCACCAGCGTTTGAACTTTTCGTCATCGGTACGGTAACCGACACCGGAAACATAGTTGAGCAGCGCATCGAACCAGACGTAGGTGACGTAATCTTTGTCAAACGGCAGTTCGATACCCCAGGACAAGCGGGATTTCGGACGGCTTATGCAAAGGTCCTCCAACGGTTTTTTCAGGAAGCCCAGTGTCTCATTGGCGCGGAACGCGGGCAGGATGAAATCGGGATGGGTCTTGATGTAGTCGATCAGCCAATCCTGATATTTGCTCATGCGGAAAAAGTAGTTGTTTTCGGTGATGGCGGTAACCTCTCTGCCGCACTCCGGACACTTGCCGTCGACCAGATCTTTTTCGGTAAAGAAACGTTCGTCACCGACACAGTACCAGCCGGTGTAGTTGCCCCGGTAGATCTCTCCGCGGTCATAAAGATCCTGAAGCACCTCTGCCACAACACGTTTGTGTTCTTCCTGAGTGGTGCGGATAAAACGGTCATTGGTGATGCCGAGAGTGTTCCAGAGTTCCTGGAAACGCTGTACGGTATCGTCGCAATGCTGCTGCGGGGAAATTCCGTGCTTTTCGGCAGCAGTCTGAACTTTCTGACCGTGTTCGTCAGTTCCGGTGAGGAAAAAGGTATCGTTGCCCATAGCGCGGTTGTAGCGGGCGAGAACATCAGCAAGAACAGTGGTGTAGGCGTGGCCGATATGCGGCTTGTCGTTGACGTAGTAGATTGGGGTGGTTACATAGAATTTACTCATGGAAATCCTCCTCTTGCTTAAAGTTTAAGGCGTAAGGGCGAAACAAATTCTACATAATATAGCGCGTCAACGTGTTTTATTCAACTGGTTTTTCCGGTTTTTTATGAAATTTTCTGCATCAAATTTGACCTTGATATAAAATTGCCGGAGTTCCGGCGGCAGATCCTCCGGGCGTATCGGGGCAAAAGCGCGCAGAACATTGACCGGATCCTGATGGGCGACGAAGTAAAGTCCCTCAAAATAGGCGATTTTGGAACGATTTACAACTCCGGCAAGTTTAGCCTCTTTTATCACCTGCAATGCCACATCGTAACGCTGGGCGCGCATTGCCGCCGCCGCCATGGAACAGAACGCCAGATCGTTTTGGAAAAAGCTCTGTTTCCAACAGTCATAATAGGCATCCAGTGTGGCAAGATCGTTACTGCCGCAGACCGATTCCGTCGCCTGAGCCCAGGCGTGGAAATCTGCTGTCCGTAAACCCCGGTCCCGGCATGATTCATAGATCACCGCAACTGCCGTTGCCAGCACGGCGACAGCGACTGTGATACGGCGCAAACTGCGTTTGGAAACCGATTTTATCGCGGTGATGCCCAGCGTGGAGATCACGATGAATGCCGGACACAACAGCAGCCGGTAACGTCCGATGGGGTCTCTGCCGCACAAGGGAACTGCCATGAGCAGTATGATCCAGAGGATGAGCCCCTCTTTCTTCTTCCACTTTCCTGTGAGCAGGATGACGATCAGTGCAAACACTGTCAGCGACAGCAATATTTCCGGCCCGGGAAGTAAACGGCACTCCGGCATTTTTTCCCGCCAGAAGTAGAGGTTCTGGTTTTCCGGCAGTTCCCGGATGCTGAACAGCAGCGGGGTGCGTTTGACCATGTTTGCGGCGGTATTCATAAGGAGTTGAGTTTTTCCGGAAGTAGCTGGTTCGAGTCTTTGTCCGGTGTTGAACTCCACCGTGTAGGGTATCACGTTGTAAAACGGCGAAAACCTGCCGTTGTTCAGACAGTTGAACAGAGCCGCCCCCAGCAGGATCAGCACGGCTCCTGCAAAAAGCGGCAGGGTGCGCTTGAGGTAATGTTTCTTTTTTGCATAGAGAAGCACTCCGGCTGCGGCGGCAAGTGCCGCCGGCAGTGCGACCGGACGGCCGGTCAGAGCCAATCCCCAGAAAATACCGCAGGCAAGCGCGATGCCCCATGAGCATCTTCTGCTCCGGCATTTCAGCAGTGCCCACACTGCAAAGATCAGGATATTGACACACAGAGATTCCTGGAGGACGGAAAATTCGTAGATCATAAACGGCAGATAGAGAGCCGACAGTATTCCTGCGCCCAGAGCCGCTTTCCGGTTCCCGGAGAGCATCAGTACCGTGTCGGCAAGTGCCAGCGCGCCGAAGATTCCGGTCACGCTCTGCACCAGAAAAATCAAATCGACAGAGTGGACACAACCGTTGAGTTTCCAGATAAGATAAATAAGCACCCGGTGCAGTGTGAAGAACGGCGGGAATATTCCATCTTTGCTCCATTCTGAAAAACGCAGCAGCGTCTGCATATCCAAACCGGATACATTGTGGTAGTAGCGGAACATGGTTCCGGCGAAGAGGGCGTAAAAAACGATCCGCACGGCGACGGCGACCACGGCGGTCACGGAAAATATATGTTTTTTGCTCAACATGATCTTTTTTACACTTTCGCTTCAGCAAGGATGATGACGTTCCCCTCCGGATCCGGGACGTAACGGGCGCGGGCTCCGAAGTGGCGGAACTCTTCTCCGGACAGGCAGTCGTGCTTTTCCAGTTCCTCGCAAAGTTTATCGAAGCTGCCGGTGTAAAGTGTCCAGCTGACGGCACTTGAAGCGTGTTCCAGATATCTGGCACTGCTTTTTTTCAATACGAGCTGCGTTTCCTGAGATAATTTGAACACTGCCGTTACACTGCTGTCGATGACCGGTTCTCCCAATGCCAGCAGTTCCCGGTAGAAGTAGCGGCATTGTTCCAGATCATTTACCTGTATTACGATTTCACTTATCATGGTGCATTTTCCTTCCGTGTTGAATATAAACTCAGAAATTACCGCTGTCAAGTTCAAATACCGGAAAAATCTGGTTTTTATAAAGAAAATTACTTGCTAAAATCACTTTGACACCGTAAATTATAAGAGTGTCATTGTGAATTAGAGATTTTGCCGTTGGATGACGGCAGAAGATAACCAAAATTTAAGGAAAGAGATCGTGGAAAAGAATTCGGCAAATGCCTCATACCGTAATCCGCTGACCGACCGGTACGCGGGAAGTGAAATGAGTTTCATCTGGTCACCCCAGCATAAACACTCCACCTGGCGGCGGTTGTGGCTGACTCTGGCGACCTGCGAAAAAGAGTTGGGTATCCCCATCACCGATGAGCAGCTCAATGAACTTTCCGCCCATCTGGACGATATCGACTTCGACCGGGTCGCTCAGTTTGAAAAAGATTTGCGTCACGATGTAATGAGCCACATCCGTGCTTACGCCGAACAGTGCCCCAAAGCCGCGCCGATCATCCACCTCGGTGCCACCAGCTGCTTCGTCACCGACAACACCGAACTCATCCAGATCCGCGAAGCGTTCAAAGTCGTCCGCGGCAAGATGCTCAAGCTGATCTCCAATCTGGAGAAGTTCTGCGATAAATACAAAGATATGTCCATGCTGGGCTTCACCCATTTCCAGCCTGCACAGCTTACCACTCTGGGGAAACGTTTCGCCCTTTACCTTCAGGATTTCGTTCTGGACTTTGAACGTCTGGAACGGGAGATGAACGAACTCCCCTTCCGCAGTGTCAAAGGCACCACCGGAACTCAGGCGAGCTTCCTTGAACTCTTCAACGGCGACCACGACAAGTGCCGCAGTCTGGAGAAAAATGTTGCTTCCGCCATGGGATTTGACCGTGTTATCGCTCTCTCCGGGCAGACTTACACCCGTAAAGTCGACTACTTCGCGCTTGCCGTACTCTCCGGAATCGCCCAGAGTGCCGCCAAGATCGCCACGGATATCCGTCTTCTTGCCAGCATGAAAGAGGTCGAAGAACCCTTCAACGCCAAGCAGGTCGGTTCCAGTGCCATGGCTTATAAGCGCAACCCCATGCGCAGTGAACGCATCACATCTCTTGCCCGTTATGTGATGAACCTTCCCGGCAATGCCGCTATGACCGCCGCTACCCAGTGGTTTGAACGGACGCTCGATGACTCCGCCAACCGCCGCATCGTGCTGCCGGAAGCGTTCCTTGCCACGGACGTTATCCTCTCTATTTTGATCAACGTCACCGATGGACTTCAGGTGTGGCCCAAGGTCATCGCCAAACATATCAACGCCGAACTTCCCTTTATGGCGACCGAGAATCTGCTTATGGAAACGGTGAAACGCGGCGGCGACCGTCAGGAACTGCACGAAGTCATCCGCGAACACTCCATGGCTGCCGGACGCCGGGTAAAAGAGGAAGGTTTGGAAAACGATCTGCTCGACCGCCTGCGCAATGATCCGGCGTTTGCCGCGATCAAAGATGATTTTGACAGCTTTATCGATCCGGCGGCTTTCATCGGCCGCGCGCCGCAGCAGGTCGAAGCGTTCCTCAACGAAACGGTCCGTCCTCTGCTTGCCGCCCGCGCCGGAGAGTTCGGTGACGGTGATGCCGTCAACGTTTGATTTTTTGACAGAAAACACAATTGAAACCTTACATATAAACAGGAGTAATTATCATGGCTTTCATGGGTGAAAATTATCTGATCAGCAATGCCGCCGGTATGCGGCTCTTCGATGCGGTCAAAAATCTTCCGGTCATCGACCCGCACAACCATGCCAACGTGAAAGAGATCGCGGACAATAACTGTTACAGCGATGCCTGGCAGCTCTTCGCCGCCACCGACCACTACGTCTGGGAAATGATGCGTAAACGCGGCGTTCCGGAAACCTTGATCACCGGAAAAAACGCCTCTCCCAAAGAAAAGTTCCTGGCTCTCGCCAAGATCTTCCCGGAGATCGCCGGCAACCCGGTCTATGAATGGATCCATCTGGATTTGAAGCGTTACTTCGGTATCGAAGAACTGCTTTCCGGCAAGACCGGTGAAATGATCTACGACACCGTTACCGCGAAACTCGCCACCGATGCCTACCGTCCGCAGGCTCTGCTTGCCGGACCGCTGAACGTCGAAGTCATGTGTTCCACCGATGATCTTATCGACACTCTGGAAGACCATGAACGCGCCAATAAAGCGTTCGGCAGAACGGTCATCCGCCCCACCTGGCGCCCGGATAAGGCGATGAAGATCTTTGCTCCCGGCTGGAGAGCATACATGGATCAGGTCGCCGCCCGTTTCAACCTCAAACTCAACAGCATCACCGATCTGCTCGATGCCGTCAAGATGAGCCATGACTATTTTGAAGCCCGCGGCTGCCGCGCCAGTGACCACGGTATCGAGATCCCGCTGCGTGCGGATTACTCCATCGCGGATGCCGACAAGGTGTTCAAAAAAGCAATGGCAGGCGAAAAGCTCACCGTGGAAGAAGAAAACTGCTTCATGGGCTGTTTCCTTGCGGAAGCTGCCGAACTCAACAGCAAGAGCGACTGGGTCACCCAGCTCCACCTCGGTGCGGTGCGCGATGTCCGCAAAACGTTGTTCGACAACCTCGGACCTGACGTCGGCGGCGATATCAGCGACCACTATTTGAACTATGCTCCGGCGTTGTGCAGCTTCCTCAACCGTTTCGACGGCAGACTCAAAGTCGTCCTTTACTGTCTGGAACAGTCCCATCAGGGAACCCTTGCCACCATCGCCCGCGCATTCGGTGAAAAGGTCGCGCTCGGTTCCGCCTGGTGGCTGCTCGACACCCCCGTCGGTATGCGCCGTCAGCTGGAATACATCGGTTCCGCCGATACTTTCAGCAACTTCGCCGGTATGGTTTCCGACAGCCGTAAACTTTTGAGCTACGGTTCCCGCTTTGAAATGTTCCGCCGCGTGCTGGCGGATGTCATCGGTGCCCACGTCGAACGCGGACAGATCCCCGAAGATATCGCCGCTGTTCTGGTCGAACGCATGGCGTTCAGCGGAACCAGAAAGTTCTGGAATCTTTAATCTATAACAGGAGTTACTTTATCATGGCAAAAAGCGACCTTTACAAAGCTGCCGGTGTCGATATCGACCTCGCAACCTCTCTTTTGAGTAAAGTCAAAGCTGATCTGGCGGCGACCCGCCGTCCGGAGATGCTCTCCCCCATCGGCGGATTCGGCGGACTTTTCCAGATCGACCTTTCCAAGTACGATGAACCGGTCATGGTTTCCAGCATCGACGGCGTCGGTACCAAGCTGATGATCGCCGCCGCAATGGAAAAATATGATACTGTCGGTTACGATATCGTCAACCACTGTATCAACGATATCTCCGTGCAGGGCGCGGAACCGGTCTACTTCCTCGACTACATCGGTATCGGCAAGCTCCGCAGTCCGCTGTATGAACAGGTCCTCTCCGGCATCGCCGGAGCGTGTAAAGCTGCCGGTTGTGCGGTGCTGGGCGGAGAAACTGCCGAAATGCCGGGTATGTACGGCAATGACTTCGATCTCGTCGGTGTCATCACCGGTATCGTCGAAAAGAAAAAACTCATCACCGGTGAAAAGATCCGCCCCGGACACGTCGCTCTGGGTATCGCCTCCAACGGTCTGCATACCAACGGTTACAGTCTGGCGCGCAAGATCCTCTTCGGTGAAAACAAGTACACCGTCAACACCTGTGTCGAATCTCTCGGCGAAACTGTCGGTGAAGCTCTGCTCAAACCCCACATCTGCTACTATTCCGCGATCAAAGCTGCCATGAACAGCAATCTGCCGCTGGACGGTATTGCCCACATCACCGGCGGCGGTCTTTATGACAACGTGCCGCGTATCCTGCCGGATGATGTTTCGGTCATCTTCCGCCCCGGAACTTTGCCGGTCCCGCCGATCTTCAAGCTGCTCACCAGCGAAGGCAATGTCGGCAAGGAGGAAGCGTACCGTGTCTTCAACATGGGTGTCGGTATGGTGTGGTTCGTGCCCAGAGATGCTCAGGAGAGCGCGCTTGAGATCATCCGTAATGCCGGTTTCACTGCCGATATCATCGGTGAAGTCGTTTCCGGCAGGAAAGATGTTCAGGTCATCTGATCTGACGGCTTTTCCACCTGTTCCGGAGAGGCAGCTCTCCGGAACAGGTAAAATTTGCAATCAGGTTCGCACCATCGGATGATGCCGGGTGGTGTTGTTTTGTTCCTGCGGTCTCCGGTCATTCCGGAAGGTCGGTTTTTGGCAAAGATATGAGACGATAACAACTGTTCAGGTGATTTTTTATGAGTACAGAGAAATTCAGGCAATTTTTCTTCAGCCGGCTGAATATCGGACGGACGTTGCGGGAAAGTTTTGACTTTGTTTCCGGATTGGTCGGTTTTGATAGTGCCGGTGATGCGGAAAAAGAGCGCATCCGTTTTGCCGTAAACTCTCTGGTTCACCTGATACTGCTGCAGGATGGGCGCATATCCCGGGAACGCTTCGATATCTGCCGCCGTCTCTGGGAGGAGCGTTTCAGCCACGCCGATGCCGCTGAACGGCTGCAGGAACTGATCTCCCAGAAGCCTGCCGGAGAGGAAGAGGCGGTGGCGGTACTGAAACCTATTGCTCCGGCGCAGAAAGAGTCCATTCTGGAATTTCTGATGGCATTGGAGGTCGCGCTGGGAGATGATACCGATAAAAAATATATGATCTTCGATGTCGGCAGAAAACTCGGTGTGGCAGAAGAGTTTCTTGAAGGAACCAGTCTCCGGCTTCAGGAGGAAGCGCGTAAGCGGAAACTTCTGCTGAGTTCCGGCTGGGGTGTCATTGTTGCCATCGGTGTGATATTGCTCTTTGTTATCACGGCGAAATTGCTGCAATCGGTTATTTTCGGATTGATCCTCGGTTGTGTACTGCTGCCGATGGAAAAGTTTATTGAACGGCAGCTGCGGCGTAAGTCCGGACTGTTTTTCTGGTTGGTTGCCGGTGTGACAATGGTGTTCAAGCCGTTGCAGAAATTGCAGGGACTTATCACCCGGAAAGATAAAAATCTTCAGGTCGACGAAAGCAAAGCCGCTGACAACAAGCTCATCCGCAACGCTGTCTCCATGACGGTGGTGGCCTCTGTGATCCTGGTTGCCGGCGTTATTCTCGGCATCTCCGGGCTTACCGGACATTATATGCGTGACTGGCGGCGCAAAGTTCAGCTCGGCAGTACGGCGTACAGCCGTCAGGGGTATGTTAAAAAGATCAACGACCAGCTGGAAAAATGGCGGGAAAAGTTTGAAAAACTGCCGCCGGTACGTCAGGCTCTGGATCTGGCGGAACAGATGGTCAATGATCCGGAAATGCGGGCGCGTCTGGGAAGCGCGTTGATCCGGCGCAGCGGCGGTGTGATGAAAGTTATTGCAGATATTTTCGGTGTGATGACCGCATTTTTCACCGACTTGCTGCTGACGGTATTTTTCGGTATGCTGTTTTTGTTCAAACTGGCGCAGTTTTGCCGGGACGATGACAGCGACAAATCCAAAAGTGAATATGTTATCCGTATGATATTCAACGGTATCTGGCTGCCCGGAGCCGAAGAGAGTGTCATTGCAGAAGCGCGGCGGATCATCGAAGGGGTGTTTTTCCGGCTGCGGGTCTGGATGAAGGGATATCTGACACTGGTACTGGTGGACAGTTCCGTGTATACGACGATATTCTTTTTTATGGGACTGCCGTTTTTCTGGGCGTTGGGGATCATTGCCGGATGCGGGATACTTCTGCCCTATCTGGGACCGGTCATCTCCTGTCTGGTCACACTTTGTGTGACGTGGGCATTCGGCGGGGCCAGCGGCTCGCTGCTGCTGGGTATCGTGGTGGCATATTTGATCTACAACGGTATCATTGAACAATTTATTCTGTACCCGGCGGTCATCGGTGAAGCGTTGGGATTGAGTACGCTTGAAACCATTATTGTCGTGCTGCTGGGGGCGATTTTTGCCGGTATTCCCGGTATGATCTTTGCGCTGCCGGCGGCATCGGTCGCCAAATTTATCATTCCACAGCTTTACCGGAATTTTATCCGTCCGGTTCCGGCAACGGAGAGAGAGATTCCATGAAGTTCCGCTGTTCCCGGAAAAAAATCTTTTCGATAGTGACGTTTGCCATCGCCGCGTGGCTGCTTGGCGGTTGTGCCGGTGCGGTCGGTATCCGGCTCCGTGATGCCGGAGAGAAGAAGAGTTATTATTCATTTTTCAACCGGGAACAGAATTTTTCCGTGGAGACTGCCAATCTGCTCGGTGATTATCTGCTGACAGAAAAACTGGACAAACTTGCGCCGGAAGCGTTTATTACGGACATCGAAGCTCTTTACCGCCGGGACAAACGGCGCGGTTTGCTGGTAGCGACCGTGGAGACCGCGTTTTATCTGGCGCAGAAACACCGCAACGAACCGGAACGGTGTACTTCTTTGCTTTTAACGGCACTGCTGTACAGTCACGCGGTGCTGTATAAGCAGGGCGTGACGGCTGATTATTCCCAGGACATCGTTCTGGTGCAGAATATCGGCAATATCGCGCTGATGCAGCTATTTGAATATCTTGAAAAAAAGAATATTTGGCGTAACGGCAGTTACAGTTTACATTCCGCCGGCGGCAGACCGGTATTTTTCCAAACGCCGCATATCGATCTGGCGTTTCCGGGAACGCAGGTCAAACGTTTTATCCCGTGTGCGAAGTTCCGGGTTCGGAATTTGACCCATTCGGCGCGGCAATTCGGAATCGGTGTGCCGATGATCGCGCAGACAGATGAGCGTATATCGCAGAATGACCGGACGTTGTCTGTATTGAATACCACACCGGCAACGCTGTTGTTTGTTCCGGATAAAAATTTTGATGTCACTGCTCCGGAACGGTTGAGTGTCCGGCTGTGTTTTATAGATCCGGCAAAGTATGATCTGGTCAAATATGAAAAGATGGTCGTGCCGCTGGAACAGGATTTTTCCACGGTGCTGGCATATTCCGCCGCGAATAAAGCTCCGATGCGCCATTTTTTACTGCGGACGTTTCTGCCGGAAAGCAGTGCGTATGAAGGATTGTATCTGCTTTCTCCCCGGGATGATAAGAAAATTCCGGTACTGCTGGTTCACGGTTTGATGTCCGATATCCGCACCTGGCTGCAGATGATAAATACCTTGCAAAGCGATCCGGTACTGCGTCGGCATTACCGTTTTATGGGATTTTCCTATTCCAGCGGGAATCCGGTACTGTTTTCCGGTCATCTGTTGCGGACGGCACTGGCGGAGGAGCGGCAGCGGATGGTGAACTCCGGGAAGTCGCTGGAAAAATTTGACCGGATGGTCGTCATCGGTCACTCCATGGGTGGGTTGCTGAGCCGGTTGTGCGTAAGTTCATGCGGCGAAGATAATATCGGCAACATCGTCGGCAGAGAGCAGTTTGCCCGTTTCAAAGAGGAACTTTCTCCGGAGGAATATGAGTTGGTCAAACGGTCGGTTGTTTTCTCTCCGGTCAAGTCGATCAAGCGGGTGATCTTTGTCGCTTCACCACATCGCGGTTCCCAACTGGCGCAGAGCTGGTACGGCCGTCTGGGCGGTATGTTGATCCGTTTGCCGCGATTTATGCGGAATTATAATGAGAAGGTGATCGCGGCACTGCTCGGCATCGGAGCTAAAAGTTATGCCGAAGAACTGCGTATGTTCAACGGGATAAACAATCTCGCTCCGGAAGGTATGGCATTGAAGCTGATGAACTCCCTCGCCATGCCCGAAGTTCCGTATCACTCCATCATCGGAAACATCCATGATGCTGTCCCCGGCGACAGCGACGGTGTCGTTGCCTACAACAGCAGTCATCTTGATGGAGCGGCAAGCGAACTCGTTGTGAAAAGCGGGCACAGCGTCCAGCGGAACGCGCTTGCCATACAGGAAATACGCCGCATATTGCTGGCGCATCTTGAGACATCCGGGCGAGGGGGCGAGACTTACCGCAGTCGGATCTGGCCGGTTGCGGCAATGGGTGACGGAGGTGAAAAGTGAAAACATTTCTGCTTCGTTTCCGGCGTTGTGTTGAATGTGTACTTTTACCGGCAGGAATTTTGTGGAGTGCCGGTGTTGCGATCTGGATATGGGAGTTCCCGGTGTGGAAAGTCGCGTTATGGTGTGCGGTGCTGGTGTCACTGTTGGTGATGGGAATATTCTGTCTGCGCTCCCGGGTGAGTTTGTGGATAGTTGTGATAGCTGTTGCCGTCTCATTTTTGCTGATGACTCCGGAACGGCAGTTTGCCGCAGAAGCGTGGAGTGTGGAATGTAAAAAGATCGCGCAGGTGGAACATTCCGGCGATGGAAAAATCCGGATCTCCAACATCCGGGATTTCAAATATCAGGACGTTGAGCGTTTTGATGTGCGTTATACAGAGATGATATGTGATGTGGATATGCTGGAATCAATGGATATCGTCTTTTCGTACTGGGATGATATGGTGATGGTGGCGCACATGCTGCTGTGCTTCAATTTCCGGGACGGCAAACGTCTGGCGGTGTCGCTTGAACCCCGGGTACCGGCAGGCAAGCGGGGAGGGGATTGCTTTCTGGGTATATACCGGCGGTACGGGAAGATGATATTGCTGGGTACGCCGGAAGACCTCCTGGATCTGCGGACACATTACCGGGGGGAAACGTTGTACTCCTACCGGACGGTGGCTGAGGGCGAGAACTTGAAACGGATTTTCCTGAGCGTGATCCGGATGGCGCAAGCACTGGAAAAGAAAGCGGAATTTTACAATTCGCTTACCGATAATTGTACCACCGGATTGCATCATGCGCTCAAGGCGGGTGCGGCATTGGATGGCGGGGATATCCGGATGATATTCAACGGATTTTACGATAAATACCTCTTTGAACAGGGATTTCTTGCCCGTCGTCCCGGCGAAAGTTTCGGGGCATTGAAAGTCCGTTCTTATGTTCCCGGCATCAGCCGGGGAGTTTACCGTTGTCCGATAAAAATCAAACCTGCGGCGGCGTCTCGCGGGCAATCTCCTGTCAAGTTTGAAAATTATGGGATATCAGTGAATCGATTTTGATTTTTTATAAAAATATTATATAGAAAGGAAAAGTATGAAAAAGACATCCACGATTTTGCGTTCGCAGGCACATTTTCTCAAGTATATTCCCAATATGCTGACATTGTGCAATTCGCTGTGCGGCTTTGCCGCCATACTCTATATGATACACTCCTATAAAGCTACTCCGGCGGAAGCACTGGATATCTTCTGTGTTGCAGCGTGGGTCATCTTTTTCGCCATGATATTTGACGTATTCGACGGTTTGGCAGCAAGATTGCTCAACGCCGCAAGTTTGCACGGCATACAGATGGATTCCCTTTCGGATATGGTGACATTCGGCGTGACACCGGCGATCATGACGGCACTCTTTTTTGAATGTTGTTACGATTGGAACCCCGTGAGATGGATGCGGGTGCTGAGTTATCTGTTGTGCAGTGTCTATATGGGCGGAGCGGCATTGCGTCTGGCGACCTACAATGTCCATGCGACACTCAAGACGAAAAAGAATTCCGACCGCTTTTCCGGATTGCCTTCTCCCGGTGCGGCGGCGGCACTTTGTGTATCGGTGCTGTTCCTGGAGAAACGTTTCGGTGACAACGATCTGATGCTGCAGAAGTTCGGAATTTATCTGGCGATATTTGCCGCGTTTCTGGGGTTGCTCATGACCAGCACGATCCCGTATATCCATGCCGGAAAATGGCTGATGTCCATCCGGCGCAACCGGAAGAAACTGCCGATAGTGCTTATCGCGGTGGCGATACTGGTCTGTTTCCGGATGGACGGCTTGGCATTTCTGGCGGCGTTGTATATTGCATCCGGTCCGATATTGATGCTCTTTGAGCTTGGGCAGAAGAAAAAAGTTGAAAATTCCGAGGTGGAACAATGAAGTATCTTATCACCGGCGGAGCCGGTTTTATCGGCAGTCATTTAACGGCGGCACTGTTGGCGCGCGGCGAAGACGTGGTCGTTGCGGATAACTTTTCGACGGGGTCACGGGAGAACCTTTTCCCGGTCAACGGGCGGAGTGCCGAAGTGCTGGAGATCGACGTTGCAACTGAAAAAGAGCGGCTGCGCGAACTGGTCAAAGCTGCCGATGTCATCTTTCATCTGGCGGCGGCGGTCGGCGTTGAACTGGTGGTCAACGATCCGGTGCGGACGATCGAAACCAATATCGACGGCAGTGCCAATATCATCACTCTGGCGGCAGAGTATGGAAAGCGGCTCTTTATCGCATCCACCAGCGAAGTTTACGGAAAATCTGCCCGGGAGGAGTTTTCCGAGGACGATGATTTGCTCATCGGTTCGCCGCTGAACTCCCGGTGGAGCTATGCGTGCAGCAAACTTATGGATGAATTTTATCTGATGGCGTATGTGCGTGCCGCCAAACTGCCCGGAACCGTCGTTCGCTTTTTCAACACCGTCGGCCCCCGGCAGACCGGGCGTTACGGCATGGTCATTCCGCGTTTTGTCCGCAATGCGCTTGCCGGAAAAAATCTTCAGGTTTACGGTGACGGCGGGCAGTCGCGCTGTTTCTGCCACGTTGAAGATGTGGTGCGCGCGCTGCTGCTGCTTCTGGAAAAGCCGGAGGCTGTCGGCAATGTTTACAACATCGGCAGTCAGCATCTGGTGACTATAAAAGAGCTGGCAGAGGAGGTCATCCGGTTGACCGGAAGCTGCAGCGGAATAGATATCGTGCCTTACGATGTGGCGTATGCAGAAGGATTTGAAGATATGCGGCGGAGGAAGCCTTCCACTGCAAAGCTGCGATCTCTCACCGGATGGCGCGCCGAAAAGAGTCTGGAAGAGATCATTCTGGATGTGGCAGAGTTTGAAAAGAGCCGGTAACGGCATATATTATAAGGTTAAAGTATCATGTTGAAAAAATTGAAAGCAGTTGATCCGGAAATCCTGACCATGCGTTCCGGAGATGGAAACATTCTGGTCTCAAATAAATTGCAGGGCAGGATCTTTGCGGAAATAGATGATGTGCTTATGCACCAGTTCCTTGCTGATCTGGCGGCCGATCCCGATCCGGAGGCGTTCAACAATCTGGGCGGCAACTCTCTCTGGCCCGGTCCCGAAGGCGGCGATTTTGCCTTCAACTATCCCCCCAACGGCAGCTGGTATGTGCAAAAGGGAATAAATCAGGTCCCGACAGCAACGGAAGTGTTCGATCTCCGGCAGATAACTGTGGTCAAAGATATCGAACTGTTGAACCGCAGGGGCAATACAGTGAAGCTCCGCTTCCGGCGGAGTGTGACACCGCTTGCGGCGGAGGATTTCCCCGCAGGAAAAGCTCTGGGATTGAAATACACCGGATATCACAGTGTCGATGAACTTATTCCGCTGGAAAAGTACCACAGCAGTGAAGCCATCTGGTGCGCGTGGAGCTTGGAACAGTTCCCCGGAGCAGAGGGTATCAGCGGCTTCGGCCGGTGCCGCAACGGCGCACAGAATTGTGCCAACAGTGATTTTTATGGTGATCCGGGGAGCCGGCTCCAGTATGACGGGGATATCTTCAAATTTGAACTCGGCGGACCGAAACGGCTGCAGATCGGCATCAAAGCCTCCGCCCGTCCGGATATGATCGGCGCACTGGATCGGGGACGGAAGATGCTGGCACTGCGGTTTACTCCGGAACGCAACGACGGTCGTTATATAAATATTGCCGACAACGATCAGCCCTCCGGCCCCTATGGTGCGGAGGATATGTTCAGCATATTCAATGGTTCGCAGGAGTTGAACTTCTTTGAACTGGAAACGATCGCGCCCATGAATGTCGATGAAGACGGCTTTGTCCTCCCCGGAAGATTGGAGTCGCTCAGCATCATCGCAACCGCTGAATTGCCGGCATTGACCGCCTGCATGGAGGCGTATGGCGTTAAAAACATAACTTGTTAACAACTTGTTAATAACTTTTTTCAAACGCGGAAAAAAAGTTGTAAAATCTTAATTTCTGCGAATGATGGATGAGTTAGAATCATTTTTCCCGGAAAAATCCTCTTCACCGCGCCGGAGGGGGATTTTTCAGGTTGAAAACTGTAAATGGTATAAAAAAGTTAGTGCTTTTTTTATCTTATTTCCGAAGGGGATTTCGGCAATATTTTTCATAAGTGCTTGAAGTTGTGCTGAGGTGATGAAAAAGTGTTAATAAGTCGGAGCCGCGGCGTATTTTACGGCGTAAAAAAAAATAAAAAATTTTTTTGCATTGTAAGTCGCTGATACTGACGTGACCTTGCGAATTTTCCGTTGATGGAGTTCCAAAAAACGGGGTTGCAAAAGTCAACTTGAATGGTATATTATGTCACGCACCGGGATGGTGGTTTTTTGATGCCTCCGGAAAAAGGTGTTGACGATATCCGGCAAGTGTGATCTCCGGTGATCGTGATAACAGATGGACAAATGAATACGGAGTGTTTTCGTGTTCGTAATTTTTTTTAGAGGAAGTTGGAGTAAATGATTCAGGATTTCGTGACCGCACAGAGTGTATGGGAAGCTGCCATACCGCGATTGCAGGCCAGAAGCGAATCTGTCTTCGACCAGTATTTTGCCTGTATGCAGGTGTTGGAACTGGCTGGAGAGGTTTTGTTTCTGGGCGTTCCTGACGACTTTTTCCGGGATATCATTCTGGACAATTACGCCGATTTGCTCAAAGATGCGTTGTGCGGTATCAACGGAACAGATTACTCCTTTGAACTTCGTGAAGGTTATACGGCACTTCCGGTGGAAAAAAAGGTCGTGCCGGAAAAGGTCGCTGAAAGTCCTGCCGTGAGCGCAGCTCCTGTATCCGCGCCGGTTCCCCGGAGCAGTGCCGCCGGGCGCGGAGTGCATAGTTACTCTTTCGGGAATTTTGTCGTAGGGCCCAGTAACCGGGAAGCCTTCGCCGTCGCCAAGGCGGTCGCCGGAGAGCCGGGAAACATCTACAATCCGTTCTTCGTTTACGGAACCAATGGTGTCGGCAAGACCCATCTGCTTCAGGCGATATCGACAGAAATAGGTGCATTGCATCCGGAACTGGTCGTTCGGAGTGTGACGTGTGACGGGATTTTGAATGACTTTTATGACCTGTTGCTGAACAAGCGCAGTTTTGCTGATTTCCGGGCGTACCTGCGGGATGTGGATGTGTTGCTTATCGACGATATCCATTTGCTTTCCAAAAAGACACAGATGCAGGAGGAGTTCTTCAATATTTTCAATTTGCTCTACCGGCAGAACAAGCAGATCGTGCTGACCAGTGACCGGCAGCCGTGCCAGATAGCGGACCTTGACCAGCGGCTTGCCAGCCGTTTTGAACAGGGAATGACCTGCGAAGTCGGTATGCTGGAGTTTGAAGAACGTCTGGTCACGTTGCGGATGTGGCGGGATGCCAATTTGAACAGATGCGCGTTGTCCGATGAATTTCTGGAATTTCTCGCCGGAAACATCGCCAGTAACGTCCGACGGTTGAAGGGATGTTTCCTCCGGTTGTCGGCGGCGGTGGAGATGAACGGCGGACGGGAGTTCACCCTGGAGGATGCCGAAGAGCTGCTGCACGTTCAGTTGGCGGAAGAGAGTGCCTCCCGGGAGATCAAGCCGGAATCCATTCAGCATCTGGTGGCAAAATATTTCGGAGTGTCGGTACCGGATATCATCGGGACCCGGCGTACCCGGCAGGTCGCAGAACCCCGGATGGTCGCGATGTATTTGTGCCGGGAACTGACCCGCCTTTCCAGCAATGAGATCGGTGATGCGTTCGGGCGTACCCACGCAAACGTACTGCATGCGGCAAAGACGATAGCCGACCGCTGTCAGACCGATGACGATATGCGGCGGGCAGTGAGCCAGCTGAAAAAACAGCTTCAGCATTGATAAGCGGTGTTTGCTGCTTGAAAAGAGCCGCCGGAAGTGTTATATTATCCTCCATACTATTGTGGAGGATTTTTTTTATGGTCGAATTGCCAGACAATGTCCGGTACAATGAAGATGCCGGGTATGTGAAAAAGTTGTTGAAAGCTCTGGAAATGCGGGGAGGATATTGTCCGTGCCGGCTGCAGCGGATCGAAGATAATATCTGTATCTGCCGGGAGTTCCGGGAACAGATCGCGGATCCGGATTTTGAGGGATTGTGTCATTGCAAACTTTTTTATAAGGAGAAATAAATATGGATGTACTGCATATTGACCGGGCGGCGTTTGAAAAACTTTCAAAGCAGGATAAACCGGTGATCGTCGATTTCTGGGCGACGTGGTGCGGTCCGTGTATGAAACTCGGTCCGGTGCTGGAGGAGATCGCGGCAGAGCGCGATGATGTTATCGTTGCCAAAGTGGATGTTGATCAGAATCCGGAGTTTGCCGCAGAGTTGGGTATAGATGCCATTCCGGCGGTATTCTGTTTCCGGGGTGGAAATGAAAGTGCGCGGGCGGTCGGTTTCATGGATAAGGCGACACTGCTGAAGAAACTTGGACTTTAAGCGCAGCTGTCAGAAGCGTGTTTTTTCTTTGAGCGGAAAAAACACGCCTTTTTTTTACAGATATTATGAGAGGCACAAGAGTTTTCTCTTTTTTTTTGCCGGAAAACAAAAAGAGGTTTACCTCTTTTGAAGAGAACAGCAAAATGCAAGGTCGAATACAGAAGTATTCTTCGGTTGCCAATAATAGTATCCGATTTAAGTTACGGAAAGCAGCAGATAAAAAACTGGGAAAATAATACTGCATAGAAAACCACGCAGACAGGATTTTTGTTGCTTTAGAATAGAAAATTTAAGAAAAATAACAAAAACAAGGGAATCAGCCCTTGACTTTTACATAATAGGCGGATTTTCCAGTTTAGAACAGATTTCCTCTCTGAAATCCCTGCAAACAATATTGCAATTACTGCAGGCACTGCATTTTCTGTGGCATCGGCGACCTGAGCAAAGACGTCCCCGTTCACTGTTTCGACGATGAATACACCGATTGGCAATTCGCCCGGGAGGAGTCTTAAAACTCTCTTGGCGATGTTTCAATACTTCACGCATGATTGTTGAACGCGGGCGCGACAACGCCGTCGCAATTTCTTGAAAATTTTTCTGTTGCCGGAACAGTTGTTCAATACGGTGTCGTTCTGTTTTGGTTAAGTGTCCCATTGTTACCTCCTGAAATTTGTCATAGTAAACGCACGCAGGGGGTAAAAAACACAGTGCGTTTACTTTTACAATCGTCATGGGAACTGATTTTTCAGTTTTTATGAAATAAAACAATTGAAAATGCGGTCAATACAGTGTATATTACCGCAACAGGAGCATGTGATAATGAAAGATATTACCAGCAGCGTTTACAATTTTGAAGATCTGATACAGGGAAACTTCCTGTATGTGGATAAAA
>JAFVZN010000025.1 GCA_017508135.1 Lentisphaeria bacterium
ATTGCCTATCGGGTACACCAGCGATTCTGCATGCCAATAGACACACTTCATACCCGAGGTATCGCACTCCTCAAAGATATTTATTGAGGAATGCAGAGAATCATGATTGAATAAGTATTTTGGGTATAACAACGAGGCTGTTGCAAAAACTTTGTTTTTGCAACAGCCCCAGAAATCCGTCTTTCAACGAAAATCTGCGCCGTAAGTTATTTTACCTGACGGCGTTTTCATTTGCCTTTTTCAGCAGTTCCGGCATACCGAGCGCGGCGGCTATCCGGTGGGGGATGTCGCTGTTCTCCAGAGGAGCTTTGAAGTTTTCACTGCCGGGGCCTTTGGTAAAGGTGGTGACTTTGGCATTGGTGTGACCGAAGGTGGTGTAGAAGAACCCGTTGCGGCGGTCGCGGGTGCGGAAGATTTCGACAGCCAGCGGATTGTAACGGCCGTAGCCCATGCTGGCGGTGAATTTATCGGTCTTGGTACTCTTGCCGGAGAGGAAGAGTTCACAGGCGTAGTCCAGACGCTTTTGTTCATCGGCGGTTATGTTTTCGATACCGAGTTGCGCGGCGAGCTTTTTGATGATTTCGCCGGCGGGAACTTTGGCAGCTTTGAGCTTGACGGCAAGAGAGGTCAAGCCGGCGAGGAAAAGTTTCTGCTTGAGGTGGAATTTGCTGTCGAGCTTGGAGGGCTCTTTGAAGGTCAAGCCGCCGGTGTCGTGGTCAGCGGTGATGATGATAAGAGTTTCTTCCGGATGAGCGGCGGCAAAGCGGAGTGCCGCGCCGACAGCGGCATCAAATTCGATCATCTCTTTTATTGCCCGACCGGCATCATTGGCGTGGTTGCCGCTGTCGATGGCACCGCCTTCGACCATCAGGAAGAATCTGCTGTTTCCAGCGGAAAGCAGTTCGGCGGCTTTGGCAGTGACATCGCAGAGCCGGGGAGAGCCGGGTTTCAGCAGCGGAACGTTGGTGCCGGAGATGACGACATTTTTGTTTCCCGGCTTGAGAGTGTTCATATTTTTGCCGTCAACGACCTGATATTTGTTTTTAAGTAAATCTTTTTTCAGCTTGACCATTGCGGAATCGGGCAAACCTTTGAGCGTGCTGATGCCGAAAAAGTCAAAGTTGGACGGAGCGATCGCGGAAGTGATAGCGGCAACTTCTCCGCGCGAGTTGCTGTTGGCATAGTGCGTTGAGGGAGTGGCATCATTGATACCGACGGTGGAGATGATACCGACTTTCCACTGCTGTTTTTTCAGAAGTTTCGCCAGACTGGTGACCGGTTTTTTATTTTTGGTCATGGCGATGGCTTTGTTGTAGGTCTTGATACCGCAGGCGAGGGCGGTGCCGCTGGCGGCGGAATCGGTGGTTTTGCCGAATACGTTGTTGGTTCCGGTCAGCACCGGGGCGGCAAATTTTTTCAGATTGTTGTTGGGGAAGAGCTGGTTGTAGATCTGAACCGTTCCGGGGCCCATGCCGTCTCCGATCATCAGGAAGACGTACTTCGGCGTTCCGGCGTGGAGCAGAAACACGCACAGCAGCAACATAAGTATCAGGAGGGATTTTTTCATTTTCTTTCCTTTCTTTGGTTAAAAAATTTCCGGACAATTGTTTTAATATAGCATATAACTATTGCTTTTGCAATTTTTTTTCAGGGGTGCGCAGTCAATCCAATCTTTCGATCTTTATGCAGTCGAAACGCACTTTTCCGGGGGAACCTTCCCGGATGAGGAAGTAGTAATTGTAGGCATCATCCGCTTTTGTGAACTCGATCACATAGCGGCGCAAGCCGGTGTCGCCGTTTTGGGTGTAGAGACGGGCCCGGGCGTTTACCACCGGCTTGGGGTTGCGGAGGACGAGGGTCCATCTTTCGGTATTGCCCTGAATGAGGTGCATGTCGGCGGTGAAACGGAAACGGGTCCCTTTTTTGCCGCGCCAGACATTATCCGGAAAGAGCAGTCTTGCCTCTTCCACATTGTGGATGTAGAAGCCGTCTTTCACCGGCAATTCAGAACCGCCTTCCAGTCCGGTTTTGAACTTCAAGCTCTTCATCGGAGTACGGCACTCAAAGACGGTGGTCCACTGCGACTTTTCCGGAGCAGTGAAGCTGGTGACCAGCGGCTTGCCCCGCTTGCCGAAAAAGTTTAAAGGCACGACTTCGATCGAATATTCTCTGCCGGACTCAAAGTAACCGGCACTGATGACGTGACCGCTGGTTTTCACCGGTTCGTTGCGGTAGAAATCACCGAATATCTCCATGCGGTTGATGATGCTGCCGCTCTTTTTATCTTTGATGAAAATTTCATATTTAAAGACGTTTTTCTGCGGCTGCGCAGTATGGAAACGGAGATGGAGTTTGTCGAACTTCCTGGAACGGACACCGGCACGGATCTTGCTTCCCTCCGGAAACTCCGGGGCGACGGAGGCTTTTTTACGGGTCTCAAATGCCAGAGGCGGATCTTTCGGGTCGTGGGGAAGGGGGACGATCCACGGTTCAGCAACGACTCTGCCCGTTTGGCAATCCCAGCGGTGAAAGACCACTTTGTCCTTGAATACATCCATTATCAGCACGCCGGCAGTGGATTTGCCAAAGGGGATGTTCCCCTCCAGATCACCTGCCCAACCGCTGATGCATCCGGTATCGACGGAGGTGTATTCCCCCTGCCAGATACAGAGTTCGTTGCGGATATCGTTGTGGACATGACCGGAGAGATTGATCACTTGCGGAAAGCGTTTGAGGATATCGCCTTTGCCTTCGATGCCCCAGACCATAGTGTTGTAGGAGGTGTTGAGCGGCGGGCGGTGATCGACAACAAAAAGCGGTTTGCCGGGAAATTTTTTTGCGGCGGCAGTCAGATGTTTCTCATAGGTCGCAAGAGAATCCAGAGTCTCCGGAAAGGTGACGAAAGGGATGGTGTTGATGACCAGAAGATCGAGCGGTTCGTGGGTGATTTTCAGAGCTTTTTTTACCATGGCGTAAGTCAGTGGACGCGGAAGACCGGGCATACCGGGATTGAGGTCATGGTTGGCGTAGGCGAAAATCTCTTTTATCCCGTTGGGAAAGACCGACTTCACGGTGTTGCGGTAGTGGCGGTAGGCTTCCGGATGAAATTTGTCCGCGACATCACCGAGGTTGATGACCACGTCGACCTGCTGAGCTTTGAACAATTGCAGTGCGGCGCGCAGTCTGTTCACACTTTTGGGATCGGGAGTGACGTGGGTGTCGGTGGTAAGTCCCGCCCGCAGCAGCGGTTTTTCGGCAGAACTCAATATGAGTGTGCAAAGTGAAGCGGCAATAAGGGCAATCTTTTTCATGATCTCATTCCAAATTATTACAGTGTACAATGCAAGAGATGATTGGTTGAATATACCACAAAAAAGGGGATTTTTCAAATCGTTCTGCGCCGCATCGGAGAATTTTCTCCGGGGGAGGCGGCGTAAAAGAGTTGCAGTTTTTTTCAATGCAGGCTTGCATTATGGGGAAAATGGTGGTATATTAGGAAATGTCTTTTGATGAAAGATATTTTTATGCAAAACAATTATTGTTGAAAAGGAAAATCTATGTTCAAGAGCAAATGTCTGTTGTCCGTTGCGGCAAGTGCCATCGTGCTGTCCGCCGTCAGCGGTTGTACGGTCATCAAAGAGTATACGCCGCCTGCGAAAGAGATCGCAACGGTTTCCCCGCAGGAACGCGAACTTGCCCGGAAACTCATCCACGCTTTTCTGACGGATGATGCAAAGGGCTTTGTCGCACTGCTTCCGGATGAGAAGCGCACCAACTTCACTGCGGAAACTTTCAAAAAGACCCGCAAAGCGATCGTTGATTCAGTCGGCGAACCCATTTCATTTTCTTTTCTTACTTCGCTTGAACTGCCGTCACTCACCCCGCAGATCTGGAAGGTGCGTTTCAAACGGGTGAACTCCCGGGGGGATGAATTCACCAGCGAGCTTATGTTCCGGGTCATCACCGGTATGATCGACAAAAAAACTCCGGTCATTACCGCGTTTCAGTTTTTGTAATAAATCAACCTTAAATAAATAAAAAGGAAGGAAGATCAAAAAATGGTCAGAAATCATGGTAATCGGTGCCGCTGGGGAATCGTTCTCCTGGCATTGATGCTCTGCTCCGGAACCCTTTCCGGTGCGGAAAACGGTGCGCCCCGTACCATCCGTCTCCGGATGGACGATGCGCAGGTTCGCTTTGCCAGCAAGGTCTATGAACTCAAAAACGCCAGTGCCGAAGAAATTCTCCCCTTCGTCAACTCTGCGGTTTTGCGTTACGACCGCAACTCCACCGTCAGCCGGGTCACCGGTGATAAAGGCTCCAGCAATGCGCTGCTCGTCTCCACCGGCAAGGATTTCATCCCCTATGTGGATAAGATCATCGCCGTACTCGATCGCAAGGTCGCCAAAAAGAGCAATGACGGTTCCACCATCTCCGGTACCGGTCTTACCCGGGTGGCGTATACTCCGCGTTACCGTGCCGCCAAAGAACTGGCTTCTGTGATCAACTCCATCATCTCCTCCCGCGGCGGTGCTGCTTTCATCAATGAAGAGACCAACACCATCTACTGGCGCGATCAGGATGCTTCCGCCAAGCGTACTCTTGCCTGGATCGAGAAGCTTGACCAGCCCATCCCGCAGATCCGCGTGCGCATCAACTATTACGAACTGCGCGACAGCGACCTCAAGGATTGGGGTTTTGACTATCTGGCGTGGAAAAACGGCCCCGGTGTCAACTTGCTCAACGTCGGTTACAACGCCGGTGAAATCGTTATCAACGAAGTTCTGGAAGCAGTTCCCTATCTGGCATCTTCCACCTGGGGACTGGGCGGATTTTTCACTGCGCCCCAGTTCGATATGAGCTTCATCCGCTGTCTGGAACAATCCGGAAGTGCCAGTGTTGTCGGCACCGGTTCTCTTATGATGATCAACACCCCCGTCGGCAGCAAGGCTGACTTTGCCATGCTGCGCAAGATCCAGTCTGAAAAGCCCGGTACTGCTCCTTTCGTCTACCGTGTTTCCATGACTCCGGAATATCAGACCATCGGCAAGAACGTTCTCGGCCGTACCTTTGTCGGCAAGAGCTACACCGAAGATGCCGACGGAACCAAGCACGCCGATCCGCCGCAGCTTGAAGTCAACGTTTCCAACCCCTTCATCTGTCTGCCCGGAAAGAAAGGCATCAAAGACGGCGGTGTCATCTTCGACTGGTCCCTCTACTTCAAGAGTGTCATCGAACGCGGCAACACCGGTTCTGAACTGAGCAACTCCGCGATGTTCAGCGGTGCCGCCACCCTCGCTTTCGGCAAAGAAAAGATCCTTGCCATCTACGAAAAAGAGAACGATGTCGAACAGACCATCGGTCTTCCCATCCTCTGCCGTATTCCGGTGTTGAAATATCTTTTCAGTACTGTGACTACGATCAAAGAACGCACTTACATCGTTGTTTCCGTGGAAGCCAACGTCGTTGACATTACAGGTAATGATGCCGGAGCCAACACCGACAGCGTTGCCACCAGGGTCGATCGCCGTATCGAAAATCCCTTCCGCAGTGAAAAGAAGAAAAGTGAAAAAAAGTAAATCAGCAGCAAGGAATATAACTTATTATGAAAAAGAATAATATCTCTTTTGCATTTGCCGGAATTGCGTTGCTGCCGATGTTGTGCAGCTGTAACTCCTCCAATGTCCCGGCAAATTACGGACAGCTTCCGTCGATGATCCCTGCCGGAAACGGTGCTTCCCGCGACGTCGTTGTCACCCCGCAGGCGATCCCCGGCGTGCCGCGTTCCAACAATCATGGCAGTACCGGCGCGTATGCTCCCAGCAACGTGCAGGCGCAGCTCAAGATCAACGTTGCTGACGGTACCCGTGAAGTCAAGGTCATCCGCGACAACACCGATCCTTTCGTCATCACCAAGCCCTATATGCTCAAGCACGCCGATCCCTATGCTGTGCGCAGTTATCTGGAAGCCGCTGTCGGTGCCAGGAGTGTCAATGCCAGTCCGGCGCAGGTCACTGCGGTCAAGTTCAGCGATGGAGTCGGTGCCGTGCTGGTTTCCGCCGAAGATTACCGTTTTGCCGACAGTGATGCCGGTAAAGGTATCGACGGTATCGTTGCTTCTCTCGACCGTCCCGGTCTGACCTTCCTGCCGGATGCCGATGCGCACATCTACTTTCCGCGTATCAGCCGTGCCGCAAACTTGCGCGACATGCTTATCAATGTCGGCTCTTCCGAACTTGATCCGCAGTTTGAGATCGCTCCGGGAACCATTACCGTTGATGCTGAGATCAACGCGCTTATTGTCAAGGCTTCCAAGTGGAACTGGGCGGATATGCTCGCCATGCTCCGGAAGTATGACCGCGCTATCCCCGAACTCAAGATCTCCTACCGCGTTTTGGAGATCTATGCTGAAAACGATGACCGTATCGGTGTTGACTTCCAGAGCTGGAAGAACAACGAAGGTGTCGATCTTTTTTCCACCGGTATGGTCAACCGCCGCAACTGGGGAACCTTCTTCTCCTCCGCCATCGAAGGCAACGGCAGCCACCGTACCTCCTATTGGAACTTCAACCCCAAATGGAACACCCGTTACCTGGACTTCATGACCAGTATCGGTAAAGCCAAATGTCTGGCTCAGGGCGAAATGGTCGTTCAGAACCGCCGCACCAGTGCCATTCAGGTCAACAGCGGCTTCTTCTACGATCGTACCTACTACACCGCCGGTGCCAAGAGCATCGCCGAAGGCTGTACTGAATTCGCCTACACTGACATCAATCCGGATGCCATCCTCCGTGAGTCCACCAGCAAGATCATGCCGATCGAAAAACTCAATCAGACTCTCGCCGGTATGGGGGTCAACAGCTACATGGCGAAAGCCGGTTACACCATGCGGGTCATGGGAACCCAGGTCGGTACTGCCACCTATTACGATGCTATTGCCAAAAAGACCTATCAGCAGATGCTCGCCGCCGGCGGTATGCCGGTGACCGGTCCCGATGGCAACTATATCGATGCCAAGACTGGTGTTTCTCTCACCGTTCTGCAGGCTCAGCTGCAGCAGGCGATGATGAGCCAGAACCCCGCCGCGATCGCTCAGGCTCAGGCGGCTCTCGCCAGCTTTACTCCGCTTATCAAAGAGATGAGTGCGGAACAGATCGCTGTTGCTGCCAACAGCCAGACCAGCCCCATTACCAAATATCTCACCGGTTACGTTGATGCTGCCGGAAACCGTTACAGCGGCAACTATTACCGGGAAGATTACGCTTATGTCGATTCCGCACCCGGTATCATCCACGGCTGGCTGCAGTATCCGATGGCGACCGATGGTTTCCAGTTCAACTTCAGCGTGACTCCGGTCATCACGGGAAAAGCTGCATCCATGAAGGTCGAACTTTCCGGACTTTCCCTTATGGGATGGAACTCCGACGGTTCTGTCCGCCGCAGCAAATCTGAAACCTCCACCACGGTTCAGCTTCCCTATACCGATCAGGAATTTGTCATCGGCGGTATCCGCAAATCCGAATCCGTCCGCAGTGCTGCCGGTCTTCCGTTCTTCAAAGATCTTCCGGTCATCGGCCGCGTGTTCTCCACGGAATCAGAGTCCATCAAGCAGTCTCAGCTGGTGCTTCTCGCCCGTGTCGAATACTCCAGACCTGACAGCTTTGCCGGTGCCAGCATCCGCAAAGAGCTGGGCAAGATCGTGAATAACGTCAACAATGGTATGAACAGCCGCGTCGGTAATATGTTCTTCCAGCAGTATGGTCTGGATGATGACCGCGCCGCCCGTAAAGACCGTCTTGACGAAGTTGGCAACTTTATTAACGATGAGTTTGAAACGATAAAGTGACAACGTCTGACAACAATAAAAAACGCAGATTCAAGCGCGAGCAGATGCCGCTTTCCGGGAAACCGGAGCATCTGCTCGAGCGCGTCGAAGTCTTCAAGAAGATGTGCCGGATGCTGGAAGTCAAGCGCCGCCGTTTTCTTGAAGATGACTGGCGGCACTATTCAAAATTGATCCCCCAGCAGCAGTTCATCCATTTGATGATGGTGCGCCACTCTCTGCCGTGCAATTTGGCAAAAATCATGCGCCTGACCGGAATGACATCTGCCGGAGCTTCGATTTTTGTCGATAAAATGGTCAAAATGGGCATCTTTGAACGCCGTGAAGACAGTTCGGACCGCCGCAGTATCGTGATCAAATTCACCGATCGCGCCGCCGAATCCACGGAACGTCTTGATGATCGTCTGAACCGTTTTATACTTCAGTTCTTCGCCGATTGTGACGAAAAAGATCTGAAAACTCTCGAAGAAGCCAGTCGTATCGTCTGCCGGGTCCTTGACTCCCGCGACGAAAACGAAGCTAATTGAAATTCAGGGGAAGGGCGAAACTTCTTTTCACGGGAAAAAAAGTTTCGCCCTTCCCCTTTTCTGCTGTGACGGTTCTTCCGCCGCCGCAGTCAGGATTTTACTTCCACAGATTTCCGGAAATATCTGAAGGCATCCGCCACTCTGCCGGAGCCAGAGATACAGCGTTGGCATTGACACCTTCCGGAGAAGCACTGCGCTTGAACTGCTGGGAGAAGAAACGCTTTAAAAAGATACCCAGACAGCGTTCGATTTCTGCGTGGTCATATTTATCCCGGAAGGCGATATCAGCCAGTGCCAGCAATTTTTCCCGTCCGGCACCGCCGTTGATAAAGTGCCAGATGAAAAAGTCGTGAATCTCGTATGCTCCCAGAATTTCTTCGGTGCAGTGACCGGGGGAACCGTTTTCCGCCGGGAGCAGTTCCGGGCTGACCGGGGTGTCGATGATATCCCGGAGTACCGCACCCATCTCCGGGCGGCAGGTGATCTCAAACTTCAAAAGTTCCGGAATAACACTCTTCATAATGGAACCGTTGAGGGAATACATAGACATCTGGTCGCCGTTGTAGGTACACCAGCCCATAGAGATTTCGGAAAGGTCACCGGTTCCGATGACCAGACCGTTTTCTTTGTTGGCGATATCCATGAGGATTTGCGTGCGTTCGCGCGCTTGAGTGTTTTCATAAACGGCGTTACGCACAGAGGGGTCGTGTCCGATATCCTTGAAGTGCTGCATGCAGGCATCGGAAATGGGGATCTCGCGGATATCAGCACCGATGATCCGGGCAAGTTCAAGGGCGTTGTTCCGGGTTCTGCCGGTGGTGCCGAAACCGGGCATGGTGACGGCGACGATATTTTTCTTATCCCGGTTGAGTTGTTCGCAGGTGCGGTTCAAAGCGACCAGAGCCAAAGTTGAATCCAGACCGCCGGAGATGCCGAGAACCATCTTCTGCGCGAAAGCCTTCTTCAACCGGTGGGCGAGGGCGAAACTCTGGATCTCCAGTGTCTCTTTGCAGAATGCGGCTCTGGCGGCGGCAGCTTCCGGCAGATAGGGTTGTGCTGTGATGGCGGCATAACGGAGATCCGGAGCTTCCGGAAGTTTCATCTCCGGCACGGCAGGGCGCAATGATCTTCCGCTGCGCATCCGCTGATACTTCAATGCTTCCATGTCGGCATCAGCGAAGATAAGTTGACTTGTTTCCGCCAAAAGCTGTGTTGCAGCAAGGATTTTTCCGTTGACGGCGATGACCGCTTTGGCGGGAGTGGCAAATCCGGCGGTGGATTCTCCGGCACAGCCGGTGGTGACGATCGCAACGTTTCCGGCGGCGCGGGAGGCGGCAGCGGCAAAGTTTTCCAAGTCGGCACTCACTCCCGGCAGTGCCGCATCGGAGCAGGAGAAAATATCCACCTCCGCAGGAGTTGTTCCCATGCGGGGCGAAGAGTGAATGGCAAAGGAGATGCCGCAGTTGAAGGTATCTCCGTCATCACAGTATCCCGGCAGGATGTTATCATTGCGGAAGAAGCGGCGGTCATAATTTCCGGCAGGGATATGTTTCAGTACAGAATTGTTTCCGGCGATGGCGAACATATCCCAAACTTCATCCATGCCTTTGGGGCAAAACGGCGTTCCGAAAATGGTGATAAGATCTTCTCCGGTGACTTCGGCGATCTTCTCCGTTGCGCGTTCAGCGGCGTTGAGAAGAGAACTTTGAAAAAAGAGTTCGCCGCAGCTGGCTCCGGAAAGTGCCAGATGGGGAAAGCACACTGCCGCCGCTCCGGCATTTTTTGCCTCCCGGCAAAGGCGGATGATCTCATTGCAGTTATAGGTTATATCTCCGGGAACGATCGCCGGGACCGCCACCGCTATCCGGTAAAAGCCATACATCGAAAAATTCCTCCTGTCCTGATAAAAAATATATTGTTTGGAGGTCAATATATCACTGCTTTCGATTTTATCAAGAAAAAAACGGTTATTCTGCGATATTTTTTTTGAAAAGGGCTTGCATTTTTTTAAAACGGGTATATATTAAGCAGAGTCGAAAGACATGAATGTGCACTCGTAGCTCAGTCGGTAGAGCAAGTGACTCTTAATCACTGGGTCCACGGTTCGAGCCCGTGCGAGTGTACCATTTTTTTTGCCTTTTTTTCCGGACCGGAAACAGAGTGGTTCCCCTGCTGTATATGAAAGTGATATTTTTCCGGATTTATTTGTAAAACGGCTTGCATTTTTCTTTTTTCAGATTTATATTCTGCTCTCCGCATCTCTGCGGGGATTTTTTACCTGAAACAAGTCAGCCGTCACGGGGCGGCGGATTTTTATCAATACTTTACCGGATAAGGAGAAAAAGGCGAATGGAAAAGAGTTGGTTGCGTGTCGGAAAAACAGTTGCGTTGTTGTGCAGTTTCTGGGTGTCCGGAGATTTGTGGAGTGCTCTTGCGGCTCCTGAAAAAAATCTCCCCGCAAAGAAGGAACAGAAATCCGATCCTGAACACGAGGAGATCAGAAAGCTGTTCCGTGATAAAAAATTTGATGAAGCAGAACTGCGGTTGCTGAAATTGCTCGATAAAGGTGAACTCTGGGTGCACTCCATGCTGGGAAATATTTATTGTCAGCAGGGTAAATTTTCTCAGGCGTATCCCCACTGTTTGAAAGCCGCCGGTGCCGGAGATATTGTCGGCAGCATCTGCATGGGCTGGATGAAGTTCACCGGGCGTGGATGTCCGAAGGATCTGACGGCGGCGTTCCGGTATTTCAAATATGCCGCAGATAACAGCGATGACCCGTTTTCCAAGTACCGTGTCGGCAAAATGCTGCTGGCGGGCGAAGGATGCCGCGCCGATGTTCCGCAAGGGCTGGATTATTTGTATTCCATTGCCGGAAAAGAAGATGATGACAACGGTAAAGTGACCGGTTACGCCCCGGCGCAGTTACTGTTGGGGTTGTTCTTCAGTAAGATTGAGCACTTCGATAAGGCTTATATTTATCTGGAAAAAGCCGCCGAACAGAATGAGGTCGAAGCCTGGCGGAAACTGGGGAGGCTTTATCTGTACGGACGGGGCTTGGATAAATCGAATTATCTCTGGTCAAAACTCTGTTTCCTTGCGGCAGTGAAGCTCCAACCGGATGCTCAAACGGAATGGGATCTGGGTTATGCCTGTTTGATGAATGAGGATTATGAAGAAGCTCTGCACTGGTACCGTTCTGCTGCCGCCAAAGGGTGTACAGAGGCCATAACGGCCTTGGCTGAAAAGCGTTTTCTCCGGAAGATACAGCAAGGGATCGCGGATAAGAAAAATAATTCGTCCGCTGTTTCAGGAAATGGTGCATTGAACAACTCTGTTGCCGGATACTTTGCCGCCTCCAAAAAACATTTCGGAACCTCTGCCAAAGAGGTCATGGCACAGCTTTCCGGCGGCAGTGTCGTTGATGAAAAGAAACCGATGATAAAAATTCCCGTCTCTCCGGAATTTTATATCAAAGGATGGAATTTTTCCCGGGAGGCTGTGGAAAAGAAAATCGCATCCCGCTTGATTACCGACCGCGACGGCGGACAGCGTTTGATGTATGATGAGTTCAAAAATCAACCGCTGATGAAGAATCTGGCTTATCCCAATCCCACTATCCGCTGGATAAACGCCACTTATGAAGAGGCGATCGACGAAGCGTTGAAAAAGATGCCGTTCCGCAAGTGTTCCCCTGCGGAAAATAAGAAACTCGGCATCCTCGTTGAACCGAAAATCCAGAGCGAAGAGGTGGAACATCTCTTCTGGCAGCTCCGGGATGATCTTTATTTTCATATCTTCCTCGACCGGAGCGGCCGCTGGGAGATGCGCAGTTACTCCTTTGTTGTCATCAAGGACAGCAAGTGTTTCAAATTGCTCTCTCTCAACTCGCCTCCCAATGCCGATGAAGCGGCAATGGCTGTCGGTATGATGCGCCGGGATCCGGTAAGTTTGAACAATTATGCCGTGATGAGCGAAAATGATGAGATCGGATTTTTCGGCGGCGATGAAGAGGAGATAACGGCGATCCTTGAGCAGCTCAGTGATGGCGGACACTTTTTCGGAGCTTACAACCTTGCCGTATTCTATCAGAACCGGAAAAAGGATGAGCAGGCGAAAAAATATTTCGCTCTGGCAAAAAAACTTGCCGGAAGTACCATGATCTCAAGTCAGCTCCACCGTCCGGAGATTTTTGACCGCAACGGTGGATCGCTGGTGATAAACGATCTCTTTTTCCGGAGATGGAAAAACTCCCGGATCGCCGTCAACGGCGGTTCTTTCGCCGCGTCTGTCATCGGACATACCTGTCAGTTCCGTTCCGAAAAAAAGAAGCTTCCCATCGAATTGGGCATGACCGGTATCGAATGGCTTATGGAGAAAAAGAAGATTTTCCACCCGGTATATCTTACCATCGACAGCGCGCTTCAGCATCGTTTGGACAAATTGCTGTTCGATATCGGAAAAAATTGCAATGTTTTGTACGCTTACGGTGCCATCGTCAGTTCCAAAGGTGAACTGATCGCCGCGTCACAGGTCCCCTATTTTGATTTGATACGGCGCGATATATTTATGGCTCCGGGGAAAGAAACTGAGTGGCGGTGCGGATTTTTCCCGGGAGAATATCTGCTGCCGGTTCCGGATCAGTGGATGAAACTTCTGGGTTCGGCATCTGCGGACAACCCGGATAACAAGGTCAAATTTGCCTTTCATAAGAAGATCGGACTCTTTCCGGCGGAAGGGCAGGGGGTGATCCTCGGTATCAACCGCATGGCGGGGGAGCGCGACCCGAAGAAGGTTTCCGGACAAAGTGCCACCATGTTGAGATATCTTCTGGCATATATCGCCCATGTTGAAAAGAAAGCTCTGCCGGAACTTTCGATTTACACCGGTTCGGTCAATAAAGCGGTCAAAATCGCCGGTGCGGTGAAATGGATAAACTTCTACCGTCCGGCGGACGGCATCGTGGTCAACGCGCTGGGCGAGATAGCGACAACTGTTCCCGGAGAAAAACTTTATATTTGTGTGCGCAGTGTCGGCATGGAACGGGTTTTCGGCAATAAGGTCAAAGCTGAACTTATCCGCGCCGCCGCCGCGAGTTCCGATGCCGCCGAAAAGATCATCCGCAGCTTTGATTGCGGAAAGTGACAATGAGGAAGTTAAATATGTTGAAGAAAGAGCTGGATACACCGTCGTTGATAATTGATCTGGATATTTTTGAAAAAAATCTTGTCGTGATGCGGGATTTCGCTTCCGGTGCCGGAAAGCAGCTGCGTCCCCATGCCAAGACCCATAAATGCCCGGAGATCGCCCGCCGTCAGCTTGCTTGCGGCAACTGCGCCGGAATTTGTGCCGCCAAACTCTCCGAAGCTGAAGCTCTGGCGCAGGCGGGAATCGGCAATATTTTGATAACTTCCCCCATTTCGGTGCCGGGAAAGATCGCCCGGATCGGCGCATTGAACCGGGCAATACCGGATTTGAAGGTGACTGTCGACCATCCGGTGCAGGTGGAACAGCTCGCTTCTGTTGCCGGAAAGGATTCCCCCATACATCTGCTTATCGACGTTGACCCGGAGATGGGGCGGACGGGGGTGGCTTTTGACCGGGCGTTGGAGTTTGCCCGTTTTATTGCCAAATTTCCGCAGCTGGTGCTGGATGGTGTCCAGTGTTACGCCGGACATTTGCAGCATATCGTTTCCGGAGCTGAACGCAACGCGGAAAGCAGCCGTCTGATGAAACGTGGAGCTGCCGCGTTCCGCGCCATTGCCGCCGGATTTCCCGGATGCCGCATCTTCACCGGAACCGGCACCGGAACTTCCGCCGCCGATGTGCTTATCCCGGAAGTGACCGATATTCAGGTCGGTTCTTATTGTATGATGGATGCGGAATATCTGGCGGTCGAACACACAGGACCGGAGTACGCTCCGGCACTGCGGATGATTTCCAGTGTTATCAGCTGCAATCATGCCGGACACGCGACCATTGATGCCGGAACCAAAGCGATCTACGTCACCCCCGGCGCGCCGCCGCGGGTCATCGACGGAAACACTTTCCGTTCCAGTGTGGCGTATGATTGGAACTTCGGTGACGAACACGGGCATCTGACCTTCCCGGAAAATGTTGTCATGGCTCCGGGAGAACGGGTGGAACTGGTCGTTTCGCACTGTGATCCGACGGTCAACCTCTTCGATGAATTGTGGGTGGTTCGCGGCGAAGAGGTCGTTGACCGCTGGGAAATCAGTTTACGCGGTTGTTGTCAATAAGTTTTGGCAACGGGAGTGCGAGGCGGTTGCCACACACCACCCTTTTCAGAAGGGTTGGATATTTTCTGCCAGAAACTCCTGCATCGCCTGAACGGTGGTGAACACTTTACCGGGGTTGATCGCTTCAAGTTCCGCTATGCGCGCCGATTTCGCCCATGCGGCGGAGAGGCAGGAAACTCCGGCGCGGATACAGGCTTCGGCATCGGAGACGGCATCCCCGACGTAGGCAAGTTCATCGGGGGCGAGGTCATATTTTTTCAGCAGATATTGAAGCTGGACAGCTTTATCATTTTTCTCAGGAGAACCATTCTGGATAAACTCAAAACAGGAATCAAGTTTGAGGTACTCCAGTGAAATTTTACAGGTGGTCTCCGATCTGCCGGTGAGCAGAGTGGTCTTTACCCCGCGCTCCCGGAGGAACTCCAGCAGCTGCCGGGTGCCGGGGTAGGTTTCCGGACATTTTTCACCGTGGAGTTCCCGGTGCCAGACGTAGAAATCATTCTCTGCCGCCGGGTTGAAGTCACCCATGTAAAATTTCAGTACGCCGGGTTCGTTCATACCGAAGTTCTGGTAGATGCTCTCCCGTGTGGGGGCATTTTCTCCCATATATTTTTTGAAAACCAGTTCAAAGACATGCAGACAGAAATCCACACTGTCGGCAAGTGTTCCGTCAAAGTCAAAGGCGATAAGTTTGTACATGATTGCTCTTTTGTGAAATATTGTTGTTTTTCAGTTGTCTCAGAACGCTTCCGTCTGCTGTACATCCGGCTTGAATGCGCGCAGGTCGTCGTAGGAGATCTGCCCGTTGTTGTAAAGGTCTTCCAACGCTTTGTCCATGGTTATCATACCGTCTTTGTAAGCGGTTTCGATGATGGACTGGAGCTGATAGGTCTTGTTTTCACGGATAAGTGCCTGGATCGGCGGCGTGGCGATCATCACTTCAAAAGCGGCGACACGGCCGTTTCCGTCCAAAGTGCGGAGCAGACGCTGGGCGACCACTGCGAGCAGTGATGAGGCGAACTGCTGACGGACCTGATTCTGCTGTGCTTCGGCAAAGGAGTCGATAACACGTTCCACGGTCTGAGCGGCACTGTTGGTGTGCAGAGTACCGATGACGAGGTGTCCGGTTTCGGCGGCGGTCAGTGCGGCGGCGATGGTTTCGGTATCGCGCATTTCACCGACGAGGATGATATCCGGTGCTTCACGCATGGCGGCGCGGAGACCGTTGGCGAAGGAGTAGGTGTCGAAACCGAGTTCGCGTTGTTCGATGACGCACGCCTGATTTTTGTAAACATATTCGATCGGGTCTTCGATGGTGACGATATGCAAGGGGCTGGTCTGGTTGACCATGTTGATCAAACTTGCCATAGTGGTGGATTTACCGCTTCCGGTAGGACCGGTGATAAGGAAGAGGCCCTGTTTTTTCCGGATGACATCTTTCAATATCTCCGGAAGTTTCAACTCTTCCGGTGTCGGGATGTAGTTGGAAATGACTCGGGCGACCATGGCGAGACTGCCGCGCTGGTAGAAGGCGTTCACACGGAAACGGTGTTCCTCTTCCGGAGCCTCCGGATCATCGGGGTTGGGCAGCGTTGCCGAAAGCGCGAAGTCGAGTTCCTTCTTCTCTTCAAGTGTCACCTTCTGGCGTTTGGAAATAACGCTGTAAAGCAGATGGCGGACGTCATCGGAGGTGAGTTTCGGCAGATCCATACCGCAATAAGCACCGTGCAGACGGATCATCGGCGGCGCATCGCAGGTCAGCAGAAGGTCACTTGCACCGTTGCGGACGGCGGTGCGGAGGAGGACTTTCATATTGATATTGCCGTCGGCTTCGGCGGCATCGGCTTCGGCGGCATAACGTTTGGAGAAGGTGTCGCTGCCGCTGTTCATTCCGCGCCAGAGCAGACGGAGTTCGTCCGGGTTGTCAGAGGCTTCCACCGCGGTTTCCTGAGTGATGATGCCGTTTTCGCTGAGTTCGTAAAGTGCCTGATTGAAGTTGTTCATACCGTCGAGACGGCCGTTGCGGATGCTCTCTTCCAGAGCCGGATAATCGCGGTAGGCGATTTGCTTTTTGATACCGGGAGTACCCTGCATTATTTCCAGAGCCGGGATCATACCGGATTGGTCGGCTTTGGGAAGAAGCCGCTGTACGATGACCGCTTCCAGTGCGAAAGAGAGATCCTGGGATATCTGGTCGCGGACCGTTTCGGGGAAGTAGTTGATTATGCGTTCGATCGTCTGGGGAGCATCACTTGTGTGCATGGTGGTGATGACCAGATGCCCGGTGAGCGCGGCTGAAAGCGCGACACTCATCGTTTCATGGTCGCGCATTTCTCCGATGACGATGCAGTCGGGGTTCTCCCGGAGGGCGGCGCGGAGAGCCGGAACGAAGCCTTTGTTGAAGGAGTTGATCTCCCGCTGGTTGATAACGGACATATTGTCGGAAAAGGTAAATTCGACCGGGTCTTCCAGCATCAGGATATGTTTGTGGCTGGTGTTGTTTATGTAGTTGACGATAGCGGCGAGGGTGGTGGACTTACCGCTGCCGGTGGTACCGGCGATGATTATCATGCCGCGGTTTTTGGAAGCGATGGCACTGAGAGTTTCTTCGGGCAGAGAGAGAGAGGCGAAATCCAGATTGCTGCCATCGTGGATGGGACGGGCGACAAATGCCGGGCCGTTGAGGGTTTCAAAAAAGTTTATACGGAAACGCTGACCGTCTTCCATGCAGTAGGAGGCATCGGCACTTTCGTTTTCCCGGTACTTTTCGTTGCCGCGCACACCGAGGACTTTGAGGCGGAAGTTGTTGATGAAACTGGCATCCATCGGTTCGGCATCGGCGGAGATGACATCGCCCATGACCCGGAATGCCGCCGGTTTCCCCGTGGAAATGAAGCAGTCTGACGCATTGTTTTCCAAAGCAAAGTTCAAATATGAATCCATGATGATCGTCCTTTTTTTACGTGATAAAGTATAATTATCAAAAATAACATCTGTTTTACTAAAAGTCAAGCCGTTGAAAAATTATGTTTGCGGTATTATATTAAAAAAAACGCCGGAATGGTGTAAAATATTTAAAGCAGTAAGTTCGTTAATTGACTGTTGACAATTGTGGTGATTATAATAGAGAGGGCAGAACATGAAGAAGTTTCTTAAATTATTTTGGGTCGTTGTTATCGTTGCGGCTGCTGCCGCCGGTATCTGGATGTGGCGCAGGAGCAGTGCTTCCGGCGAGATAAAGTACGATTTCCGGGAGGATGAGGCGCAGCTTTCCCGCATCGCCCGGACGATCAGTGCTTCCGGAACCGTGGAACCGGAGGAGCTGGTCAACGTCGGTGCCCAGGTCACCGGAAAAATCATGTCTTTCGGTAAGGATGTTGACGGCAAAGTGGTCGATTACCGTTCCCGGGTCAAAAAAGGCATGGTTCTGGCGCAGATCGACGATGTGCTTTATGCGGCGGAACTCCGTCAGCGCAACGCCGAAAAACTTCAGGCAGAGGCCGCCATCGTTACCGCCAAAGCCGATATCCGTCAGGCGGGAGCAAAAAAACTCCTTGCTGAACTCAACTGGGACCGGGCAAAACAACTTTATGCCAAAAAAGCGATGTCCAAGAGCGAATATGATTCCGCGCAGTCGGAATATATCACCGCGCTTGCCGATTGTGCTTCTGCCGATGCCGCGCTCAAGCGGGCGCAGGCTCAGCTTGCCATCGCGGAAGCCGCGCTTATCAAAGCACAGCGGAACATGGATTACTGCGTTATCACCAGCCCGGTCGACGGCATCATCATCGACCGCCGGGTGAGTGTCGGTCAGACGGTCGTCTCCAATATGAGTGTTTCGAGCATCTTCCTTATCGCCAAAGATTTCAAAAAGATGCAGGTCTGGGTTTCCGTCAACGAAGCTGATATCGGCAATATCCGGGAGAAGATGAAAGTCGAGTTCACCGTGGATGCTTTTCAGGGCGCAGTTTTCAAAGGCGTAGTCAAAAAAGTCCGCCTTAATGCGACCATGTCCCAGAACGTGGTTACCTATATCGTGGAAGTTGACACCGACAACAGTGATGAAAAACTGCTGCCGTACCTTACTGCCAACGTGAAGTTCATCATGGCGGAACGGGATAATGCGTTGAATATCTCAAGTGCCGCATTGCGTTTTATTCCGCCGGAAGGAACTTTGAGCGCGGCGGATGCCGAAAAGGTTTCTGCCGGTGCCCCGGAAGGTGAACGCTTTATCTATGTTGCCGCAGAAAACGGCAAACTCCGTCCGGTTGCAGTAAAAACCGGTCTCAATGCCGGCGGCAGAGTTGAAGTCATTTCCGGTGAACTCAAAGCCGGAGACAAGGTGGTTATCGCCGCCAGTGAACAGCATCCTGACCGGCAGGTTTCCAAAGGCGGCCCGGCACGCAGTCCCTTCATGCCGACTCCGACCCGGCGCTCTCCCCGCGGCGGCGGCAGTGCCGCCAACCGGGCACGCGCACAGCAGAACAGCGGCAAGTGACGTGGAGCGCAGTTGATTATGGCTCTGATTGAACTTGAAAATATCGTAAAAACCTACTTCCTCGGTGAGATGGATGTCCCGGTTCTGAAAGGAATAAATCTCTCCATCGAACAGGGGGAATATGTGGCTCTGATGGGGGCATCCGGTTCCGGAAAAAGTACCTTGATGAACATTCTCGGCTGTCTTGACCGTCCCAGCAGCGGAAATTATCTCTTTGACGGCGAAGAGTTGGGCCGCGCCTCCGGCGACCGGCGGGCGATGGTACGCAATCAGAAGATCGGTTTTGTCTTCCAGAGCTTCAATCTGCTTCCCCGTACCAGCGCACTGGAAAATGTTATCATGCCGCTCTCATACACCGCAGGCGGGCTTTCCATGAGTGAACGCCGCCGCCGGGGGTTGAAAGCTCTTCAGGAGGTCGGTATCGCCGACCGTGCCGGACATCAGCCGTCACAGCTCTCCGGCGGACAGCAGCAGCGGGTCGCTATCGCCCGCGCTCTCATCAACCGGCCTCCGGTCATATTTGCCGATGAACCGACCGGTAATCTGGACTCCCATACCAGTGTTGAAGTTATGGATATGTTCAGCAAACTGAATTCGGAAGGTATCACCGTTATTCTGGTGACTCACTCTTCTGAAATCGCCTGCTATGCCAAACGGACGATCTGCATGAGTGACGGTCAGATCGTTTCCGGAATTTTCGGAGAGGAGGCGCACAAATGAATACCGCTGATACTGTTTTGATGTCGTTGAAAGCACTGGTTCGCAATCCGACAAGAACGTTGTTGACCATGCTGGGTATCATTATTGGTATTGCCGCAGTTATCACCATGATGGAAATCGGTGAAGGTTCTTCACGCTCCATCCGGGAATCCATTGAAAAAATGGGTGCCGGAAGCGGACTTATCCGTCCGGGGTGGCGCCGTGCCGCCGGAGTCAACATGGGTTCCGGCAGTGTTACGTCGCTTTTGCCGTCGGATGCAGATGCGATTCTGGCGGAGTGTCCCACGGTGGCATTGGTCTCTCCGTTGGTTCGTGCGAGCAATATGCAGCTGGTATTCGGTTCGGCGAACTGGGTTCCGGCGCAGATGTATGGTGTCAGTCCGGAATATTTCACCATTCGTGACTGGCAGTTGGAAGAGGGCCGTTTCTTCTCCCAGCGCGAAGTCGATATCAATGCCCGGGTTTGTCTGGTCGGTGCGACCATTGTGAACGAAGTGTTCAGCGGAGCATCTCCATTGGATTGTGAAGTGCGCATCAAGAACGTTACTTTCCGGGTCATCGGTGTTTTGAAATCCAAAGGTGCCAACATGATGGGGATGGATGAAGATGACGTGATAATGATGCCGTGGACTACCGCAAGAATGCGTATCACCGGACGGCGTACCGGTTCGATTACCGGAACCACCAGTACGCTTGCCAAAAAGCCGGGTGAAGTTTATCCGGCGACCGGTGTGGCATTTTATCCGGAACAGGACTCCAGTCTGGCGGCAGATACGCTGGTTCAGCCGCGTTTCACCTTTATTGACCAGATAGTATTCTCTGCCACTGATCCCAATAAAATCGATGAGGCACGCAAAGAGGTCACTGCTTTGCTGCGGGAACGGCACGGCTTGGCTCCGCAGCAGGAGGATGACTTCCGTATCCACAGTGCATCGGACTTTTTGAAGATGATGAATACCACCACATCGCTGATGAGCAATCTGCTGCTCGGTGTGGCGATCATATCACTGATCGTCGGCGGTATCGGCATTATGAACATCATGCTGGTATCAGTGACGGAACGGACACGGGAGATCGGTTTGCGTATGGCGGTCGGCGCGCGCAGCCGGGATATTTTGAAGCAGTTCCTTATTGAAGCTGTGGTGTTGTGTCTGGTCGGCGGAGTGCTGGGTATCCTGCTCGGTCACGGTGCTGCGCTGCTGGTGGAAAGCCAGTTGAACTGGCCCATTGAATCCAGTCCCGGCGCGGTTGCGGCGGCGTTTATCGTCTCGGTCAGCATCGGTATCGTCTTCGGCTTCTACCCGGCATGGAAGGCTTCCAAACTTGACCCGATCGAAGCGTTGCGCTACGAATAAGGGCTGTCTCATAAAAATAACGGCGGCGCCTCGCGGGCAATCTTGCGGGCAAATCTGCGGACTCATCCTCGGTCGAGTACAGTCGTACACTCCCTCGGCTTCGCCTTGATTTACCCACAACCTTGCACCACGATCCATCCGCCGGTCGCGATCGGATATTTCCAGCGCATTTTCACTGGTGGCGCGGCGCAGAGCGCACGCGCGTTTTGCCCGCGCAAAACAAAATCTGACAAAATCGCTTTTTCAAAATTCAATTTTCTTTTGTTGAAAAACTTGAGAAAACAAACGTTTCGCTGATTTTATGGGATAGCTGTGATTTGTATTTGAAATTTTTTCAGTTGGTGCTATATTAGACCTTTGTTTTAAACTCCAACATTACATGAGGATTGCAAAATGGAACTCATTTCAAAAGAAGTAAAAGATTTTCTTGGTAACTCATCCATGATCCGCCGGATGTTCGAGGCGGGTATCGAGTTGAAAAAACAGTACGGCGCCGATAAGGTGTACGATTTCAGTCTGGGAAATCCCGATCTGCCGCCGCCTGCGGAGGTGAAGACCGCCATGGAGGAGATCACGGCTGAATCCGGTGAGATGTTCTCTTTCGGCTATATGCCCAACGCCGGCGGTGTCAGCTGCCGGGATGCTCTTGCCAAATTGCTGACCAAAGAGCAGAATACGGCGTTTGCGCCCTCCGATTTGATCGTGACCTGCGGTGCCGCCGGTGGTATCAACGCCTTTTTCCGGGCGGTGATGGAACGCGGTGACGAAGTGATTTGTCCTTCGCCCTATTTTGTTGAATACGGTTTTTACGCCGGAAACTACGGCGGCAAACTGGTTCCGGTGGCGACGAAGGAGGACTTTTCTCTGGATGTGGCGGCGATCGAAGCGGCGATCACACCGGCGACGCGGGCGATCATTCTCAATTCGCCCAACAACCCCACCGGAAAAATCTATACCAAAGCGGAACTTGCCGCCGTTGCCGAAGTTCTGCTTGCCGCGCGGAAAAAGTTCGGCCGCATCATCTACATCGTCGCCGATGAACCCTACCGTTTCCTCAACTTTGACGGTGTGGAGATCCCCTGCATAGCTTCACTTTATGATGCCACGGTCATCATCGGTTCATTTTCCAAGAGTCTGTCTCTTCCCGGCGAACGTCTCGGTTATGTCGCGGTCGCTCCCGCGCTTGAAAACAAAGAGGAGCTTATGGGCGCGCTCACGCTGACCAACCGTATCCTCGGTTTTGTCAATGCGCCGATCGTCGGACAGAAGCTGATCGAAAAGTGCTGGGATTGTCAGGTCGATCTGGATATCTACCGCCGCCGCCGCAACGCGATGGCGAAGGTGTTGAGCGATGCCGGTATCGAATTTATCATGCCCGGCGGAGCCTTCTACTTCTTCCCGAAATCACCGGTCGCGGATGAACGTATTTTCATTGATGCGCTGCTCAAGGAACGGGTTCTGGCGGTGCCGGGACGCGGTTTCGGTGCTCCGGGGTACTTCCGTCTGGCGTTCTGTGTTTCCGAAACGGTCATCAACAACTCTGCTGAAAGTTTCAAGCGGGCGATGAAAGCTGTCGGCTGCTGAGTGACCTTTCTGTTATGGACGAGAAAGTTTTTTACAGCTCTGCGGATGCTCTGCGCGCCGCAGGGCTGGAACTCCATCCCGAATATCAGGCGGTGGAAGCTCTTTATCCGGTAAAGATCAACGACTATTGTCTGAAACATATCGACCCGGCTCTGGGGGAAAACGACCCATTTTACCGGCAGTTTCTGCCGGATATGCAGGAGCTTGCCGATGTGGAATCAAGTTGCGATCCGCTGGCGGAAGCTGAACAGATGCCGGTTCCCCGGCTCATCCACCGTTTCACTGACCGCGTTGTACTTCTGGCGACCTTCCGTTGTGCTGTGCGGTGCCGGTTTTGTTTCCGCAAACGGACGTGGACACGCGGCGCGGATATGCACGATATCACCGATGAGGAATTGGAACCGATAGTCGCCTATTTGCAGAAAAATGTTCAAGTAAAAGAGATCCTCATTTCCGGCGGAGACCCTCTGCTTTTGGAGATTGACCGGATCAAAAAAATCGTTTCTGCACTTCAACGCGCGGAGAATATCGAGATCATCCGGATCGCCAGCCGGCTTCCGGTGACCGCTCCCCATCTGATTTCCGATGACAAGATCGCATATTTATCGACCGTTGACGGTTTGTGGCTGGCAACGCACTTCAACCATCCGGCAGAACTTACTGCGGAAGCGGAGAACGTGTTGAAAAAATTTGTCCGTTCCGGCATCCCCGTCATCAATCAGAGTGTATTGCTCAAAGGTGTCAATGATGACCCGCGGGTGTTGGAAAAACTCTTCCGCCGTCTGGTGGCACTGCGGGTGAAACCGCATTATCTCTTTCATGTTGACCCGGTACGCGGCGTGCGCCACTTTGCCACCGGCATTGAACGCGGTCTGGAAATACTGCGCTATTTCCGAGCCAATCTCTCGTCGCTTGCGGTTCCGACCTTTGCCATCGACCTTCCCGGCGGCGGCGGAAAGGTCGCTCTTCAACCGGAGTACCGGGACAGTGCCGGACGTTTCCCGGATATTGCCAACCGGCGTTATATCACTTACTGCGAAACGATTCCGGCGGACGGTGACGCGGCGAAGTAAACCAGCAGCGGCGTGGAGCTGCTGCACCGGACGGTGATATCCGGTTCGATGGAACAGTTGAGTGTGGCTTCATACCACCATAACAGCTGACGCTCTTCCAGAGGATACTGCACCCCGGAAACGGAGATCTTCTGCGCCGGGTCGAAGCTGAAAAATGATAACTGTGTTCCCAACGGAACATTGCTGAATACCGCATTCACGTTCACTGCCGCAAAAAAGCCGTAATCGGTCACCAGCTGCATGGCGGGAAAGAGTTTGGAAAATTCCGCAAACTGGGCAAGGTTTCCCAGCAGATGATCTTCGCGCTTTCCGGATGCACCGAGCAAATGGGTGATCCTGATCTTGTTCCGCGCCGCAAAGCGGAAACATTTGGCAAGGTCGCACGTCTCCTGTTCGCTTTCGTGGAAGAGGCGTTCCCGGAAGCGCGCCTTCGTCTCTGCCGAAACACTGTCCAGATCGCCGACGATAAAATCCGGGGTCATGCCATGTTTCAAAAGTGCATCCGCCGCACCGTCGCAACAGATGGTTATTCCGGCAGTGCGGAGGATATTCAAACTCTCTTCAGCTTCCGGAAAGGCTCCGTCCGCGAGGATTATTGCTGTTTCCGGATTCATAACGTTCCCAGTATCCTTTCTGCATTAAGGTGGAATATCTGTTCATTTTCCTGCGGAGACAATCCCAGTTTCAGGATATCTCCGATCGCATTTTCAAGGTCGCTCGCCGGATAATCGCTGGCAAACAGTATCTTCTCCACTCCGTGGGCGCGGATGATCCTCACCGCTTCCTCCGGAGAAAGAAGCGGAAAAGAGCTTGACGTGTCCAGGAAAACATTTTTTCCGACCAGATGTTTCCATGCCTGATCCCACTCCTTGTAACCTCCGAAGTGGGCGGCGATAACCACCAGATCCGGGAAGCGTTCCAGCACCCTTGCCAACCGGTGCGGACTGGAAAAGTCCGTGCGCGGATCGCCCATATGGATTATCAGCGGCAGCGTGGCATCAAGTTTTCCGTAAATGCGCATCATAGCCGGTTCATCGATATATATCTGCTGAAAATCCGGATGCAGTTTGATGCCGCGCAGTCCGCGCTCCTTTATATCTTTCAGCACGCCGTCAATATCCGGACAATCCGGATGGATGGTTCCAAAGGCGCAGAAACGTTCCGGATAGCGTTGTTGTGTATCGCTCAAAAAACTGTTGGCAGCAGTGATTTGCTCCGGCTTGGTGGCGCAGGAAAATATCACCGCCCGTTCCACCGATGCTTTATCCATGTTGGCAAGCAGATCGCTGACGGTTCCCGTTCCGTTCCAGGTGAAGTTGTAGAAACTTTCCAAAGTGGAGACCACCTTCGCCGCTATCTTATCCGGAAAAATATGGGCGTGTATATCAAAATATCTCACTTTAACCTCGTTGGACTGTTATATTTGATCTGTATAATATACCATTATAAATAGATCTTCGCAAGAAAAAAGTGGAAATTTCCCGTTTGTGATGCTATATTTTGCATACGAATGTTTTTATCACCGGAGGAGTATTTTATATCATGTCTAAGATTACGCTTAATCAGGTGACCAATTATCTGATGTTTCTGACATTGAGTTTGTTCACCGCAGTTTGTCTTTACTTTTTTTCTGTCCTGCTGATTTCCCGTTTGCAGGGGGATGACCCGTCGCCGATGATACCGTGGACTACGCTTCATGTCGGCTTTGTTCTGCTGATAATACCGATGGTCGGTAAGAAGATTTTTAATAAAGTCGTAGAAGTCAAAGAAGATGTTGAAATCCCCCGGAGTGCCGCTGTCTTTGTCGGTATGCTGCGCGGTCTGCTCTTCGGCGGAGCTTTGCTGGTTCTCGGCGGCGCGGCGATGTTCTGTATTTCTCCGGAACGGCTGCTGGCGGGTGATGTAAGCTCTGTTGCGTGGGGCATCCTGATCGTCACCGGTTCGGCAGGCTTGTTCTTTCCGCCGCAGGTCGTGGCGCGCCGTACCCGCTTGTGGCTGCTCTTGACACTGGTCTGCCAGTTCGTCATGATCAGTACCATGCGCCAGATGCTCGGTCTTTATCCTCTGAAATTTGAATACAGCGTGGAATCTGCCGATTTGAGCAAGATGCCTCTGCTGGATAAAAGCATCGTCAGTAAACTCCTTCCGCCGGGCGCAAGGGAAATCAAACTTACCGGTCGGCGCGGAAGTAATGGCGAAGTCCGTCTGCACTGTCGCGTTCAGCCTGAAGATATCGAAACTTTCATCCAAATAAACAAATACATCCTCCCGGAAAATCGCGGTGCAGAATTCTCCTTCGGCAACAACAAAGATATCGTCTTTGTTTACAACAGCGAAACTTCCCTTCTTCAAGCCATCTACCGCGCAGCGGGGTTGCCCGCAAACCTGCTCAGGAAGTGAGTGGGGGGCGGGGCGGTGATATCGCACAGCCGGGCGTGTTTTGCAAGCGAGAAGCGAGGGGAGTGGACTATTTGTCCTCGACCCGGGCGGCGAGCGTAGCAAGGCGCGCTCCGGCAAAGCGGGATCACCGCCCTCCCACTCTATCTAAAAAGAGGTCTAATACAATGAGTTCCCAGAGGAGATAGCTGTAATCTGCTTCGCCGGATTGGTGCATATCCCAGAGACGTCTGAGGACATCTTCGTTGACGAATTTTTCGGAAAGCAGCCGGGAGTGGAAAAGTTTTTCTTCTGCCGGAGCTTTCCAGGCATCCCGCAGCCATGCGGCAACGGGGACACCGAAGCCGCGTTTCGGACGGGCGGAAAGTTCCGGGGTGATGAATTCCGGGAACGCCATCTTTAAAATCTTTTTGCGCTCCTTTCCGAAAAGTTTGTATTTCATCGGCAATCTTGCGGCAAATTCCACCACAGCGGTATCCATGAAAGGACTGCGCAGTTCCAGTGCGTGTGCCATTGATGCGATATCTGCTTTGACCAGAATATCGCCGGGAAGGTAGGTTTTCAGGTCGAGTTCGCCCAGTTTTTCCACCTTGTCGATGGCGATGAGTTCCCAATCCAACTGGGTGAAACATTCTGAGGATTTGCGGTTGAGAGCTTTATGCATTGCCGGACCGAAAAGTTCCCGTTTGATCGCGTGCGGGCAGCGGTCGAGGAGGTTGAAGTAACCGCTTTGTTCCGGAGAGGCGAAGAGTTTGAGCAAGCGTTTCAATCTGCCGGAAGTGGAACGTTCCCCGCGATCGGGGAGCATATTGGCGATACCGGAGAAGAGCATTTTGCGGATGGTTTCCGGGAGCCAGTAAACATTTTCGGCGTAACGCATAGCGAGGTAGCGTTCATAACCGGCGAAAATCTCGTCGGCACCATCACCGGAGAGGGCTACGCTGATCTTGCTTTTGGCAAATTCGCTGATAAGGTAAAATGGAATGGCTGAGGCATCGGCAAAGGGTTCCCCGAACTTCGGTATCAGCTTCAATACCAGATCGAAGTCATCGGACTTGATCTCTTTTTCGTGGAAGCGCAAGTTTCCGCCGCAGACGGAGTTGATGATCTCTGCCGAACGCCGTGCCGCAGAACGTTCATCGTAAGCGGCATTGCCGAACCCGGCGGTAAAGGTGTCGCAGGGTGCCGGGTAGAGAAATTGTGCCGTAAGTCCGGTGACGATGCAGGAATCCACACCGCCGGAGAGAAAAGTTCCGAGCGGAACATCGGAGATCAGACGCTTTTTGACTGCCTGTTTTACCAGACGTCGCAGCTCCTGCGCCGCCGCACTGAGGGAGACATCCCGGTTTTTTATGGAATAATCCAGCTGCCAGTAACAGCGGATGGAGACGGTGGCACTTTCAATGTTGAAACTGAGCAAATGTCCCGGCGGCAGTTTGCGTATGTTGCGGAACGCCGTGTTGGGGGAGGGGATGTATTGCAGTGAAAGGTAGTCGCTCAACGCGTTTTCGTCCAGCTGCAGCGGCACATCCGGATGGGCGAGAAGTCCGGCAAATTCACTGGAAAAGACCAGCGAATCGCCATTCATAAAGTAGAGCAGAGGTTTTTTGCCCAGCCGGTCTCTGCCCAGAAGCAAGCGGCGTTTGGTCACATCATAGAGTGCAAACGCGAACATCCCGTCCAGATAGTTGACAAAATCCTCTCCGTACTCTTCGTAAAGGTGGATAACGCACTCTGAATCGCTGTTGGTACGGAAGTTGTGACCGCGTCGGGAGAGAGTTTCGCGCAGTTCCTGAAAGTTGTAGATCTCGCCGTTGACTGCCAGAACCAGCTTGTCGTCGGAAATGGATTCCATCGGCTGATGACCGGATTCCAGATCGATGATCGCAAGGCGGCGGTGACCGATGACGGCGTGTTCATCGGCGAAGATCCCGGAATCGTCCGGACCGCGATGCTGCTGGGCGCAATTCATCGCTTCCACTACCGATACGGCGTTGCGGTCTCCACGGATGTTGGCTATTCCGGATATGGCACACATAGACTTTTCCTTTTCTTACTCTTTGGCAGTGCAGGGATACTGCCTGCCGCAGTATCCCGTTACGCCAATGCAATACGTTTCAGGCATGTCAACTTTTTTTTAAAAATCATCTTCGCTCATAATATCCTATTAATATAGCATGCAAAGGGAATTTTTCAAGTTTGAAATTGTCCGGAAAAGGTTGTATATTAAAACATCGTCACAAAACAAAAGGAGATATGTTCCATGAGGAAAATTTTTATCGCAGTTTTTCCGGTATTGATCGTTTTGTTTGCCGGTTGTTCGACGGTCAAGATTGCTGATACTGCCAAGTGCGGACCGGTCATAAAAGCCGGCTTTTTTGTCGATGACGGCAGTCGCGGCGGCGGAGTGTTTCAGATTGCCCGGCTTCTCCATTACGCTCCGCAGCTCTCGGTCACTCTGCTTGACGGAAAAGATATCCGCAGCAACGCTCTGGACAAACTTGATCTGCTGGTCATTCCCGGCGGCTCCAGTGCCACCCAGTTCAAGAAGATGGGCAAAGATGGTGCCGCCAAGGTGCGGGCTTTTGTCAAAAAAGGCGGAAACTATGTCGGCGTGTGTGCCGGATTCCACTGCACTTTGAACCGTCCCGACCGGATCGCGCTTCTTCCCTATGTTTACATCAACAAAGCCAGCGGTCTTCAGGCTCCGCTGATGATCGAAATTACGGAAAAGGGTGCGAAGATTCTGGACATCGCCCCGGGGAAATATCAGGTTCAGTATTCCCGCGGCCCCATCTCTAAAAAAGGCAAAGCGATGTCTGGAGCCAACGCCGAAGTTCTGGGCGTGTACAAAAATTCTGTCGGTTTACCCGGCCGGGCGCATTATGACTTTACCAACCATCCGGCGATATTGTTCGGCAATCACGGCAAAGGCAGGGTCGTTGCCACCAGTTTCCACCCGGAAGTCCACGTTGCCAACCACTGTATTTTCAACGGTATGGTTTACGCTGTCACCGGCAGAAAGATCGTTCAGAAGTTCCCGGAAAAGAATTACCGCCCGGTGCGGGTCGCGCTTTATGTCGGAAATACCGAAGGCAAGGCGCGGATCACCCGGATGCTTGAACTTGACCGCCATCCCGATTTGGATGTGAAGATCATCTCCAATGTGTATGATGGAGTTCTCGACCACAGCGATGTCTTTATTTCCATGGCGAAAAATGAGAAGGGATTCCGTGATTTTGTCAGCAAGAACAAAAAAATCTTCCGGAACTTTATGGATCGCGGCGGAAAGGTCATCGCCGCCGGAAGCGGAGTCGAAGCCTTTGAAAAGCATTCCAATCTGATCAGTCATCCCAATGGCAAATCCTTTGTCGATGCGGTCTTGAAGATTAAGTGACGGAGGTTACCGTGAATAGTTCCAAGTGTATACAATATACCTCATTGTGTGAAGGTGATACTGAAAAAATCGGTGCCGATGTCGCCGGGAAATGCTCTCCGGGAACGGTGGTTATCCTCGATGGTGACCTCGGTGCCGGAAAGACGGTGTTCTCCCGGGGCTTTGCCCGGGCACTGGGTATAGATGAGCCGGTTTCAAGTCCTACCTACACGATCGTGCAGGAGTATGAACTTCCGGAACGCGGACGGCTGTACCACCTCGATCTTTACCGGATAAGCGGAGTGTCGGCGGCGTTGGCTTTTGGCGTGGATGAGTTTCTCAATGATCCGTCATCTTATGCGCTGGTCGAATGGCCGGAGCGGATCGAAGGGATTTTGCCGGAGGATGCGGTCAAAGTGAGATTGAAGCACGCCGGAGAGGGCAAACGTGAAATTACAGTGGAGTTTTGAACCGCGCCCGTGGAATCAGGCGGCGATCCCGCTGATCGACCGGGTGGCGGCGATGGTGCTGTTATCCGGTTCAGTTTTTGTCATGCCGGCACTGGTGAATATTTTTTTCGGTGACCGGCTGGATGTTCCGGATGAGCTGATATTTTCTGCGTTGCCGGGAGTTATCGCTTACCGTCTGATACCGGCATCGGAAATACCGCTGCGCCGGTTGAGCGCACAGGATATCAAGTTGTGCGTGAAGATGTGGCTGCCGCTGCTGCTGACGGTGGGAGTGGTGACGCTGCTCTGGAGTTCGCTCTTGAAATATCTCCATATCCCGTTTCAGGAAAAACAGGTGTGGCTGACGGTCATCAAAGAGTATCACGGTGTCGAATTGGTGCAGTTGTTTTTTGGATTGTGTGTTCTGCCGCCGGTGGTGGAAGAGCTGCTTTTCCGCCGGTTGATCTACGCTGAACTGCTCCGTTTCGGAAAAGTTACTGCGTTTGTGGTAACGGCGATACTGTTTGCGCTGTGCCATTTTTTTGCCGCCGGGATGCCGGGCTTGTTTGTGCTGGGGGCGGCGTTCCAGTTTGTATTTCTGAAACAGAAAAATCTGAGTGCGGCGATGTTGCTTCACGGATTGGTGAACGCGGCGGCATTTTTCAGTACGGTGTTGAGTTGAAAAAAAAGAGAGAGCTTGGAAAAATGAAGATCGTCATTGCTCCTGATTCATACAAAAATGCGTTGCGGGCGAGCGCGGTTGCCGAAGCGATGCGTTCCGGTTGGCAGCAGAGCCGTCCGCAGGATGAAACCGTTTTACTGCCGATGTCCGACGGCGGAGAAGGGTTGTGCGATGCGCTCTGTGCCGCTCTGAACGGAACGAAAGTCGAAGTACCTTCCCATGATGCGCTGATGCGGGAGCGTTGCGCTCTTGCCGTGATTTCCGGTGAAACTGCCGTTGTCGAGAGTGCCGAAGCCAACGGTATCGAACTTCTGCATCGCAGTGAATTGTCTCCGTTGAAAACCACGACATTCGGAGTGGGGGAGATCATAAAAACGCTTATTGAAAAGTATCATTGCCGCAACTTCATCATCGGTATCGGCGGCAGTGCCACCGTCGATGGAGGTGCCGGAATGCTTCAGGCATTGGGGTACCGGTTCTTTGACCGCTGCGGAAGAGAGATCGCTCCCGGGGCCGGCGGCGGTGCGTTGAAAGAGATTTGCCGGATGGAGGGGAGCGCGGCGGAAAATCTGCTTTCCGGCGTGAAAATTCAAGTTGCGTGTGATGTGACCAACATTCTGTGCGGAGTTACCGGTTCAGCGGCAGTTTTCGGTCCGCAAAAAGGTGCAACTCCCGACGATGTGAAAATACTGGATGCCAATCTGGAACATTTTGCCCGGATATGGCAGGATGCCGGGAAGATGCCGGGAGATGGTGCCGCCGGAGGCTTGGGCTTTGCGCTGCGGATGCTGGGAGCGGAGATGGTCAAGGGAGCCGCTCTGGTGATGGAGCATACCGGATTTTATCATGCGCTTGCCGGGGCGGATCTGGTACTTACCGGGGAGGGGTGCAGTGACGACCAGACGGCATGCGGAAAACTGTGTTCCGAAATCGCCCGGGCGACGGCGGAAAAGGGGATACCTGCGGTGCTGATTTCCGGTGCATTGCGCGGGGATTGCCGGGATCTGGAAAAACTTTTTGCCGGATGTTTCAGCGTTTCCAGAGGCGTTTGCACGCTGGACGAAGCACTGGCGGCAAGCGAAGAAAATATTCGCCGGACGGTCCGTAATCTGGCGGTATTTGCCGGAAGTTTTTTCCGCAGGAAATAATAAACCCCTGTCAGCCGGTCGCGTTCACTGCAATTGCGCGATCTTTGCGTTACTTGCAGTAACGCCAGTATGAGTAATATGAACTCAATGAGATGCAGGGTACGTTTACCGCGTAGGGATATTTACGGAAGAACTCCTGATAAAACTTTTTATTGGCATTTCCGCCGATCGCGACAAACCATTTTGAACGCAGTGTCACTGGTGGCGCGGCGCATGGCGCACGCGCGTTTTGCTTGCGCAAAACAAAATCTGACAAAATCACTTTTTCAAAATCTTATTTTCTTCCGCTGCAAAAATTGAA
>JAFVZN010000026.1 GCA_017508135.1 Lentisphaeria bacterium
CCTCCAGCCCGGCTCATAGGCGGTAATATCGCAAAGCCGGGCGGGTTTTGCAAGCGAGAAGCGAGGGGAGTGGACTACTTGTCCTCGACCCGAGCGGCGAGCGCAGCAAGGCGCGCTCCGGCAAAGCGAGATTACCGCCCCCAAAAAAAAGAAGGCAGACCGGACGGTTGAGGGCATACCGGAGCCGGGTACTGCCTTGAAGCAGGTTGTGTGAAATCAATTATTTTTCAGCGGGTGCTTTCGCTTTGGGCGGACGGGGACCTTTCCCCCTTTTTCCTTTGGGGGCTTTGTCTTTGAAGATCGAACGGATATATTCTCTGCGTTCTTCTTTGGTCTTCAAGCTCTTCAAATGCTCCCGCTGTTCCGGAGTGAGTTTGGAGAGAAACGCTTTTCTGCGCTCTTTTTTCGCTTCAGCTTCCCCATCTTCTTCACTGTTGTTCCGGTGGCAGTAGCAGGAGACGACAGGATCTTCATCGGCATGGCAGTATTCATTCACTGCCATGATGACAAAATGGTAGATGATAACTGTGATTATCGACGTGAAGAAAGCGATACCCAGAATGTGCCAATCGCTCTTGGGAGAGATGCACTGGAAACTTTTCCGGTTGGGGGTATCGGCAGCTTTGGAACCTTCTGCTGCGACATCGGTTTCGGCAGTTTTTTCAACTTGATCGCTCATAAAAAAATCCTCCATCAATTTGAGTTAAGCAGGCATCAGAATTGCCCTTCTGTCTACTTAACGCAAAATAATGGAGGATTATTTTGTTATTGTCAGATTTTTTTTATTGTTATTGTCTCATTTCTGGTGAAATCAAAACTTCGGCGGGCTCTACTCCAAAAAATCTCCCTGCGGCGGCGGGAGAGCCGCCTCGCCGCTCGTGCTTCGCACGCGACGGTTGCAGTCGATTTTCCGGAGACCTCGCTCTGCGGCATTCCGTGCGGCTTATGCCGTACTCATGCCTTGAGTATGGTATTCTCCGGTCACTTGGAAAAGACGATCGTGCGGGAACCGGAGATTATGACCCGATGCTCCAGATGCGCCCGTACCGCCCGGGAGAGTACACGGCGTTCGATATCCCGTCCGCGCTGCTTGAGGTCTGCCGGAGTGCTTTCATGCGTTATCGGTTCCACATCCTGTTCAATAATAGGACCTTCGTCCAAATCTGCCGTTGCATAGTGCGCGGTGGCACCGATCATCTTTACCCCGCGTTCCCATGCTCTGCGGTAGGGGTCTCCGCCCATGAATGCCGGGAGAAACGCGTGGTGGATGTTGATTATGCGTGACGGATAATGGGCGATGAAATCATCGGACAATATCCGCATATAACGGGCGAGTACGACCAGGTCGACGTGGTGTTTGGCAAGGAGATCAAGGATCTTCTGTTCCTGTTCGGGTTCGTGTCCCTTTTCCACCGGCAGGCAGTAATAGGGGACCCGGAACTTGTTTGCGACCTCCTCCAGATCCGGATGGTTGCTTATGGCGAGAACGACTCTTCCTCCCCCCAGAGTGTTTTCTTCGGAGTTGACGAGCATATCGTAAAAGCAGTGGCTGGTCTTGGATACCAGCACTGCCACATTGCGGATGTCTCCGATGTAGTGTACAGAGTAGGTAAGGGCGTACTCTTTGGCAAAATTGCCGAACTCCTCCTCCAGCGCGTTGCGGGTGACTTCCGGCGGCAGCTCCAGCAGAATACGGGTAAAGTATTCATTGGCGATGACATCGGTGTACTGGCGGCATTCGATGATGTTGAGATCGCGTGACGTGAAGAAGCCGGAGATGGCGGCGAGCAATCCCTTGCGGTCTTCGGTACGGATAAGAAAAACTACTTGACGCATATTTATTGATGATCCTTCTGATTATTCGTCTTCATCGTCATTGGCAGATGGCGGGGCACTTATTCCGGCTTCATCCATAAGCAGCTGTTTGAGTTTGGTCAATGCCTGATTCTGGATCTGGCGGACACGTTCTCTGGTTCTTCCGATCTGCTGGCTGACCTCTTCCAGAGTGAGGGTCCTGCCGCCGCGAAGTCCGAAGCGCATTTCCAGGATCTTCCGTTCGCGGTCATCCAGTTTGTCGAGCAGATCCATCAAGCGGAATACAGATTCGATATCTCCGATGATCTGATCCGGGGTCATGGCGTGGCGGTCAGGGATGATGTCCTGAAACTCGCCTTCTTCGCCCTGCTGGATCGGGTCATGCAGTGAAATCGTCCGCAAGTCAGCCAGACGCAGACCGGAAACGGTGCGTTCACTGAATTCGAGATGTTCGGCGATCTCGGCATCGGAGGGATCGCGTCCAAGCTCTTCCGCCAGCTTCATCCGCACGGTTTTGATCTTGTTTATTTTTCCGGCACTCTGCACCGGGATACGGATCGTGCGGCTCTGGTTCGCCAGTGCCCGGCGCATGGACTGCTTGATCCACCATGCGGCGTAACTGGAAAATTTGGCACCTTTTGCCGGATCAAACTTCTCCACTGCCCGCATCAGACCGATATTTCCTTCGCTGATAAGGTCGAGCAGCGGCAATCCCAAACCTTTGAAGTCGTGCGCGATCTTCACTACCAGACGGAGGTTCGCCTTGATCAAGGTGGTCCGGGCGGCTTCGTAACGTGCCGGATCGGTACTGTGGATGGCTTCGGAAAGTTCCGCTTCCTCTTTTTTGTTGACCAGCGGGATCTGGGCGATCTCGCCCATGTAAACCTTCATCGTGTCGTTCTTGCTGCCGATAAGCACCTTGGATTCGAGAGCGGTTTTCCGGGCAATATCTTTTTCCTGCTTGGTACGGAGCCGGGTGGAACCGGGGGAGGTGGAGGCGTTGTCGGAAGCCGCTTTTTCGGCGGCGGCACGTTCGGCATCGCGCTGTTCCCGTTCGGCGGCGGCGGCGTAAGCGTAGGCGGCTTCATCGTCATCGCCGAAATCATCTTCGAACGGGATAAGCTGTGCCGGTTTTGCCGGAGCATCGCTTTCCGGGTTGCGTTTGGGGGCAAATTTTGTCGGCGCGGCGGAAACTTTCCGGATCACCGGTTTGCGTTTGGGCGCGGCAGCGGCAGTTTCAGCGGCGGCATTATCCCCGGTCGCGTCGATCGTATCGTTGATCTCAGCATCAAAATCTTTGTCACTCATCATTTATAACCCCTGTCTTTGTTTGGGCGGTCAGGCAATCGCGATCGCTTTGCCGCCTTGTTTTATAAAAAACTGATAAATTTTTCAAAATAATCCGTTTTTCCGCTTCCAATAGAGGCGTTTAACGGTTATAGTATATAGTTGACAACAGGTGCAGAGATTTTTCCACACCGGTTATACTACAACAACAATAAACGATTTTTAAGAAAACTCAAGGGCAAATGATTAAAATTTGGCAGAAAAACTTAAAAAAATATCTCGCATCCGGGGAAATGTGCGGAAAATCCGCGATTTCAGTCATTCCGGAGGCTCTGCCATTGCTTTTGCTCCGGGAGTTGGAACACTCTTCTTCCACGCTTGCTGTTACTTTGCCGGATGCCAAAACCGTGGAAAAAGTCCATCTCGCACTGGAACAGTTGATGGCTGTGTGCGGGGTCTCCAAAAAAATCCTGCTGGTACCGGAGTGCGGTCGGGGAAAACTTCTTTTTCCCGGCGGTGAAGCCCGCCGTGCCCGGGCTTTGAACCGGGTGCTGAATGAGAAGTTTGACCTTATCATGGGCAGTGTTCATGCGATGCTGGGTCCGGCTCCGCGCCCCAATGATAGCAAAGATGCGCAAATCGAGTTGCGCTGCGGTATGACGATACCGGTTCCCGAACTTCTGGAAACTCTGGTGAAACTGGACTATGATGATGAAGTCACGGTGACGATCGCCGGTGAATTTTCCCGGCGCGGCGGCATTGTGGATATTTTCAGTCCGGCACACGATGAGCCGTGCCGCTTTGAGTTTTTCGGTGACACGATCGATTCCATGCGCTTTTTTTCTCCGGAGACCCAGCGTTCCACCGGCAAAGCCGGATCATACCGTATCATCAACCGTGCCGGGATCACCGCCGGTGGAAGTGCGGAATCGGATCTGTTTGAATACCTTGAATGTGCCGGAGATTTTTCCATGCTGGACATCTATCCGGAGTCCGGGGTGGAACTTCTGGCAAAATACAGCGTTCCCGGTGCCATCGAACGGTGGGAAGCTTTGCGCGCAGAACATCCGCATACGGTCTATTATGAAACGTTGCCGCCGGAAGACGGTATTGCCGCATGTGTCTCTTCGGATCTGCTCGCACTCAATCTGGAACGCAGTGGTCACCGCTTATCCGGCGGTATCATGGAGAAAGAGCGGGCTTTGAAATTTGCTTTGCTTCAACAGCAAATTGAAAATTTCTCCGGCGACGTTGTGGTGCTTGCTTCCTCGGAAGAGGATATCCCGCTGCTGAAAGCATGGTGCCGTGACAGCGGTTTACCGCTTAAAAAGCTCGGGTTTGATGTATTTCCTCTTGAGAGTGGATTTATTATCAGTGAACCGTCAACTCTCATGTTGAGCTGTAATGAATTTACGGAGTGCGGTTTTGTCCGTTCCACCTCCGGAAATTCCGATGCTGCCGCAGATACGGAAGATGGTTCCGGCGGAGCAGAGGAACTTTCCGCCGCCGGGGGAGGGGAGATCGAGTTTTCTTTTGCGGAATTTGACGAAGGGGATCATGTCGTCCATATCGACTTCGGGATCGCGATCTGCCGCGGCATAAGGAAACAGGACAGCGAAGGGGAGGTTCGCGAAGTTATCACTCTGGAATTCCGCGGCGGACAGCTGCTTCATGTGCCGATCTGTCAGGCAGGAAAAATCAGCCGCTATCTCGGTGCCGCCGGAAAGGTGAAACTCCATGCTCTCGGCGGAGCCAAATGGGATGCCGAAAAGCAGAGTGTCCGCGCCGGTGTCCGCAATTATGCCGCTGAAATGCTCAGGTTCCAGGCGGTGCGGCAGGCGTTGCCCGGTATCGAAATGAAAGCTCCGCGTGGTGAGATGCGGACCTTTTTGCGCCAGTTCCCGTTCCGGGATACCACCTGCCAGATCCGGGCGACACGGGAAATCGTTGCCGATATGATCTCCCGGAAGCCGATGGATCGTTTGTTGTGCGGAGATGTCGGTTACGGCAAGACGGAAATCGCCATGCGTGCCGCGTTTCAGGCCGTTGCCGCCGGGTATCAGGTGGCGGTGATCGCGCCGACAACGGTGCTGGCGCAACAGCATTTCCGGACATTTGTTGAACGTTTCCGCGAATATCCTTTTGTTATCGACACGGTGAGCCGCTTCCGTACCGGAGCGGAACAGCGTCAGATCATCGCAGCGTTGAAAAGCGGCGGCATCGACATCATCATCGGAACGCACCGTTTGTGCGGAGAAAATTTCAAGTTTAAAAATCTCGGTCTGGTCATTATCGACGAAGAGCAGCGTTTCGGTGTGGAACACAAGGAACGGCTGCGCCGTTTCCGGGTGGAGGCCGATGTTTTAAGTATGTCTGCCACCCCCATTCCGCGAACACTTTATCTGGCGATGGCGGGAGCGCGCGATTTGAGTACGCTGGTCACGCCGCCCAAGCTGCGCCTTCCGGTAAAGACGGTCATCGCGCCGCAGGAGGATGCGCTTGTCCTTGCCGCTGTCCGGGCGGAGCTTGCCCGGGGCGGACAGGTTTATTACCTTCACAACCGGGTGAAGACGATAGATCATTGTGCGGAAAAGTTCCGTGCCATGCTTCCGGATACCCGGATCGCGGTCGCGCACGGACAGATGGAGGAAGAGGAACTTTCCGAAGTTATGGAAGGTTTTCAGAACGGTTCCGTCGATATGCTTATTTGCAGTACCATCGTCGAATCCGGTCTTGATGTTCCCAATGCCAACACCATGATAATCGAACGTGCCGACCGCTTCGGCCTGGCGGAACTCTATCAGCTCCGGGGCAGGGTGGGACGCTGGAAACAGCAGGCGTATGCCTACATGCTGCTGCCGGGGGATCAGATCATCGGAACGGCGGCTCGGAAACGGCTTGCCGCTATCCGGCGTTGTTCGGCGCTCGGTTCCGGATTTCAGCTGGCGTTGCGCGATCTGGAGATACGCGGTGCCGGAAATCTGCTGGGCGCGGAACAATCCGGACATTTGAATATGATCGGCTTTGATCTTTACTGCCGGCTGCTGAAACAGGAAATCGGTAAACTTCAGGGCAAGGAGGAGATCATCTTTCAAATGCCGGAACTTTCGATAGACTTCATCCGTCCGGCGTTACAGGTGCCGTCGGGAAAAATGGCGGCGGCATTTCCCGATGATTACATTGAAAACGACCAGCTCCGCATCGCGGCATACCGTCAGTGGGGAGAGATCCATACTCCTGAACAGTTGACCGCGTTCACGGAACAGCTTGAAGATATTTACGGAAAGCTCCCGGAGAGGGCAAAAATGCTGTTGGAACTTGCCAAATTGCGGGTGATGCTGTGCCGGACACCGTTCAAGAAACTTGTTGTCGCCGACGGCGTGGTTTCAATATCCACTCCGGGCGGAGTCGTTTACCGCCGCCGGGGTGCGATACCGCGCCTTGATCCCCGGGATCCGCCGTGGCTGCGCCTCCGGCATCTGGAGTCGATCATCGGAGGGATACCTCTGCAACTCGGCATGAAGTGAGCTTTGGGATTTTGTTTTTTATGATCGAAAAGATATGACTCTGGAATATATTGATTTACATACGCACAGCAGTTGCTCTGATGGCACTTTGACCCCGGCGGAGATATTTTCTCTGGCGCGGAGCATCAACCTTGCCGCCGTTGCACTGACCGATCACGATACGGTTTCCGGAATACCGGAATTTCTGGCGGCGGCGAAAGAATACCCCGAATGTGAAGCCATCCCCGGGGTGGAGCTTGCCTGTTCGTTTATGTCCAGAGAGGTGCATATCGTCGGCTTGTTTATCAACCCGGCGGGGAGCAAACTCCGGGAGTTTATCGAAGATGCCCGGCAGGAACGGATGCGCCGCAACCGCGATTTGCTGGTAAAACTTTCTCTGCTCGGGTACAAACTGGATCCGGCTATGCCGCAATTTGCCGGATTACCGCTGGACGGGGTGGGGCGTCCCCACTTCGCCGCCGCGTTGATGGAACATTACAACTTCCCCCATCCCCGGATGGTGTTTGAAAAACTTCTCGGTCGCAACCGTCCGGCGTATATCCCCCGCCGTCTGCCGGAGCCGCAGCGGGCGATCGAAGCCATTCACGATGCCGGCGGTGTGGCGGTATGGGCGCATCCGGTACGGCGCGAAGCCAATGAACGCGCTTTTTTGAAACGTGCCGCCAGAAAACTTTGCAATATGGGCCTTGATGCCATCGAAGGATATTACAGCATGTTCAGCAGTGTGGAAACGGCGATGGTGACGGAAGTTGCCGGAAGTTTGGACCTTGCCGTTTCCGGCGGCAGTGATTTTCACGGTGCCAACAGCCCGGATGTGATATTGGGGTTCGGTGCCGGAGGGTTGCGGGTCCCGGTCGGTTTGCTGGATGCGCTCAAGGCAAAACGTTTTCCCGGATCGCCCGGGCAAGGACGGCAGCCAGACGTTTACGGTAATTGAGGTCGGCACAGCGTAATGCTTCCTCCCGGTTGCTGAGGAAACCGGCTTCAATAAGCACCGCCGGACAGCGGGCATCCCGCAATACCTGAAAATTGGCAAAGCGTATCCCCCGTCCCCGCGAAGTTGTAACTTCCTGCTGCGCCTGCTGCAATGAGCTGGCAAGCTGTACGCTCTTTCTGAGCTGGGTGAAACGTTCCGGAGCTTGCGGCGTAAGGCAGAAAACTTCAAACCCCGCCGCATACGGATTGGCGGCAGAGTTGTGGTGTACGGAAATAAATATGTCTGCTTTGTAGGCGTTGCCGCGCTTGTCAAGTCTGATCTTACGATCGGATGTGCGGGTATAAAGAACGGTAAAACCGTGCTTTTGCAACTCACTGCCAAGGCGGAGTGCCAGGTCAAGATTGAGTCCTTTTTCGGATACGCCTTTGATAAACGGAAGCGGAGCCCCGTGGTCACTGCCGCCGTGACCGGGGTCGATCAGAACGACTTTCCCTTTCAGCTTTTCCGGCGGCGACATCAAGGTGAAAAGAACCGTTTTAACGGAACGTTCCGGCAATATCCATTTGCCGCTTTTGCTGTCTTTGCTGATTTTGTCCGGCATGAATACCGGCATCCCGTTGCAGTGAAGCATGGTTCTGCCATTGGTGAACGACAATGTCACACGTTCATTCTTCAAAATCAGACGTTCCGGGACGGCATCAGTATTTTCCTGAAACACGGTGTACGGAAGATCGTATATATCTTCGGGCAGTCGTGTGCATGAACAGCCTGACACGGCAAAGAGCAATATTGTGATGAACGCTGAAAAGATTTTTCTCATTGGTGATCCGTAGAACTCAGCAGCAGTGCTGTTTCATCACAGCAGTGATATTTCGGACATTTGGAACAATCGCTCCAGATCTTCTCCGGAAAACTCTCTTTGTCCACCACGGCAAAGCCCAGCGAACGGAAAAATTCCACCTGCAATGTCAACGTGAACAAACGCCACGTTTTCCGTTCAGCACTCAACTTGTCAATGATGAACTTCACCAGTTTTTTACCGATACCCTGACCCTGACACGCGGGAGAGACGACAAGGGAGCGCACCTCCAGTAAATCGTTGCTGAAATCACGCGCAGCACAGCATCCGCAAATGCTGCCGTTTTTTTCGGCAACGATGAAGTTTGCCAGATATGCGGCAATATCATCTTTGCTGCGTTTGAGGACAACACCATTGCCGGTGTAGAGTTCGATCAGGGAAAAAATCGCATCGATATCGGCTGTTGCCGCCGGACGGATACGAAGTTCTCCGGGGGAAAGAGTGTTCATTTTTCCTCCGGTTCCCCCACGACGGTATCGGCTTTAGAAAGTCCGGCTCCGGCAGTCTCAAAGCAGCCGAATTTACGGAACTTCTCATAACGCTGGGCTTTGAGTTCTTCGCCGGAAAGTTTTTCCAGTTCCGCAAGACTCTTTTCGAGTTCCTCCTTGAGCAGTTCCGCCGCTTTTTCGTGGTCGCGGTGGGCACCGCCCAGCGGTTCTTTGACGATGGCATCGACGATACCGAGTTCGTAAAGTTTTCCGGCGGTGATCTTCAATGCTTCTGCCGCCTGCGGAGCAAATTTGCGGTCTTTCCACAAGATCGCGGCACATCCTTCCGGAGTGATGACCGAGTAGTAAGCGTTTTCCATTATCAGCACCTTGTTGCCGACTCCGAGCCCGATGGCACCGCCGGAACCGCCTTCACCGATGATCGTGACGATCACCGGAACTGTCAGTTTGAACATCTCCCGCAAGTTGACGGCGATCGCTTCGGCGATGTGACGTTCTTCACTGCCGATACCGGGGTAGGCTCCCGGAGTATCGACAAAGGTCAGCAGCGGGATTTGCGCCTGTTCCGCCAGACGCATCAAACGCAGAGCCTTGCGGTAACCTTCCGGCTGCGGCCAGCCGAAGTTGCGGAAGAGATTGCTCTTCATATCGCGTCCCTTCTGGGTGCCGAGAACGATGACCGGACGGTCGTTGAAAAGAGCTGGGCCACCGATGACGGCTTTATCATCGCTGAAACGGCGGTCACCGGAAAGTTCTGTGAAGTTGCGGCAGATCAAATTGATATAATCCAGCGTATAGGGTCTCCGGGGATGGCGGGACAACTGCACCCGCTGCCACGGAGTGAGTTTTGCATAAATATCCAGCATCATATCCTGCAGACGCCTGGTCAATGCGCTTATCTCTTTGGAAACATCGATGTTGTTTGAATTGGAAAGAGCTTCCAGTTCGTCGATCTTTTTCTGGAGTTCCGCGATGGGAGCTTCAAAGTCGAGATAGATGTCGTTCATATAAAACCTTTCGTTAGATCAATCTGTAATCTCCACCGGGGTTCGTACCGGTACGAGGTAATAAAGCAGGATGATATCCTGATTTCGCATTCTGATGCATCCGCGGCTGATCGCTTTGCCGACGGAGTTGTCATCCGGCGAACCGTGGATGCCGTATCCTTTGCCGCTGCCGGGGCCGCGTCCGGTGTGCCCCCAAAGTTTAAGGAAACATTCTCCCAGAGGATTTTCCTTGTCGCCATAGGCGAAGATTCTGCCGTCCGGGCCGTGCCACTTCGGATGATAAAGGCGGTGGGCGATATAAAATTTTCCCGTCGGAGTGGAGTTCTTTCTTCCGATACCGATGGGGAATACGGCGAAGATCTGCCAGACGTTCTTTTTCTGATGCCACAAGTTCAGAGTGTGCGACTGCTTGGAGATGGTGATACGCCACTTTCCGGGGATGACGGTCAAACGTTCTCCGATACGGAGGGAGTAGTTTTTCTTCCGGTTGATCTTTTTCAGACCTTCGATCGTGGTACTGTAACGGTGGGCTATTTTGGAAAAGTTGTCTCCGGCGACGACCTTGTAGGTTATGGCACCGTGTTTCCAGTTCCGGTTGGCAAACTTGGTCTGCACCGCCGCCGTGAGGTAAGCTCCGACCTGGTTCCAGTTGGCGGAACAGCAGCCGCCGGAAGAGTACTCTTTCATCAGGAATGCACTTGCCGCACTTATGACTTCATCCGGGGAGGACAACGTTTTCAAGCGGGCTATGACCTCATCGGCTCCCGGAGCCTGATTCGGTTTGTAAACGGGGGTATCTCCGGCATCGCCGCCGGGGACGGTGGAACCTTTTTTGTACCATGATTCCAGAGTGGTTTCGTTGCTGGTACCGGAAGTTCCGCTGCTGCCGGAGGATGTTTCCCGGGTGGAGGTGGAGGAAGAGCTTTCATTGCCGGAAGTGGAAGTTCCACCGCTGCCTGCGGCAGAGGACGAAGAACTGCTGCTGTCACCGCCATTGTTGTCATTGGAGCTGTTGCTGTCGTTTGTATCAGAGGCGGTTTCATTTTTGGCTTCGGTGTTTGCCGGAGCGGTTCCCTCTTTCGGCTTATCTTCACCGTGCGGAATAAAAATCCATACCAGAGCCACGGTAATGGCGGCAACGATCACGAGCACGCCGAAGAAGCGGAGCCCTTTGGACCCGGAGTTGCGGCGACGGGGCAGATTCCGGGAAGAATTTTTAAAGTCGTAAGATACCGGCATTGCAGTTCCAATGTTTTTATTGTTTTACAAATTCAAATACGTTACAATACAGCTTCATTAATATAATACCGAAAAGGCTTTTTTTCAAGCGTTTGATGCAATTGTCGCTGTATAAATTTTACTGACAGACGTTGATCTTTTTTCCGTCCCAGAGGAGTTTTTCGCCCCAAACCGGAACGTAGGCATCGAGGTTATCTTTCCTGAAGTTGGCAACTTCTTCTCTTCCAAGCTGAAACGGCCAGCGCCAGCGGTTGTATTCATGCCCCATCTCCAAAAGATGCACGATCAAAGTGAGATCGGGGTTGAGTTTTTTTGCCGCTTCGACAGGTTTCATACCGCAGCGGGGGTGAACAGCGTAGAGATGGATGGTCTCCGACTGCTTCTTCAAATAGTCGTGATGGAAAATATCGCCGCTGGTGAAAAAGACAAAGTTTTTATCTCCGGTCGGACAGACGAACTCCATCGGCATCACGAAGTTGCGCAAAGTCGGGTTGTGGTCGGCCTCTCCGCAGTGGATGGTAATACCGTTGAGCGTGTGGGTGGCGGAGGTGGCTTTGGTATATCCCCGGGCTGGGAAAAAGTTGCTTATCACAAATTTTCCATCGGCATTTATCGTGCGGAGCAGGGGGATGTCGTAGTGGTCGTTGTGATTGTGGGTGACGGCAATAAAGTCCAGCAGCGGTGCCAGTTTGACTGCGCGCCGGTGGTGGATGTCAACGCCGAAACAGGCGGTCGGAGTTTTTATGACGAATCCCATGTTGTAAAGGTACCAGATGACCACGGTTCCGGGGTTGACCTGCGTGGCGGGAATGTCGATGAGCAGATGGTCCAGTGTCTGATCGTAATATTTCAATACCGGATTGTTGGTCTTGCGGTCGGGGTCGTCGTCAAAGGTTTCAAACTCCGCTTTCAGAGTTTTATCGACGATAAGCTGCATTTGATCCTGAAGTTTTTCCCGTTTGCCGGTATCTTTTTCCGTCCGCATCTGAGAAAAATCAACGCCGGAAGCGGATAACCCGAGCGAAAGAGATAAGAGCTGCAAAATAAATTTTTTCATAAAACATGGTCTCCTTTTTTTGTTGTTTTCTATAATATAGTACCCGAATGTCGCTTTTCAAGATGTGATTTCGCATCTTGCCGCGGTTGACAAAAAATTTTTTTGCGCTACATTATGCGGAAAGCAGTTATTTTGGACAAAGAAGAGGTTGATATGGCTGGAAAAACCAATGCGTTGCGGATCATTGAAAGTGCCGGTGCCGGCTTTGAAGTGTATGAATACGATATTTCCGACGGCATGATCGATGCAATTTCCATCGCCCGGAAAATCGGCAGAAGTCCGGACGAGGTCTTCAAAACTCTGGTCACGGAGGACCCGAAACATGAGCATTTTGTCTTTGTTGTCCCCGCCGCCGGGGAACTGGATTTGAAGAAAGCGGCAAAAGTTTCCGGTAAAAAGAGCATCGACCTCATCCCGTCCAAACAGTTGTTGAACCTCACCGGATATATCCACGGCGGATGTTCTCCGGTGGGGATGAAGAAAAGTTTCCCCACATTTATCGACGAAAGTGCCATCCTTTACGATACGATATGCGTTTCCGGCGGCAGGGTCGGTTTGAATGTCGCCATCGCTCCGGAACAGCTTGCCGGTCTGGTTGAAGCTGAATTTGCCGATTTGTGCAAGGGGTGACTTCACTCTATCGTCAGGAGATCCGGTGCCCGGGTCAGGCAGTTGACCGTACCATCCGGAGCAAGATAAATCAAATCCTCCAACCGGATTCCGCCCCATTCCCGGTAGTAAACCCCGGGTTCGACGGTGAACACCTCTCCGCCGTGGAGTTTTGCTGTACTGCGCGGAGAAAGGCGCGGTGCTTCGTGTATTTCCAGGCCGACACCGTGACCGAGACCGTGAAAGAATCCGAAGGGTTCACCGTCAGAGACTCCGGTGTGGAAGCGGTGGCGGTCAAGGATGTTTTCCGCCAGCTTGTGCAGTTTGGCGCAATCGGCACCGATGGAGATATTCTCTTTGACCGCATCGCGGGCGGCTTTAACGGCGATATAGGCTTTTTTGACGATCTCCGGAGCTTTGCCTTTCACCACGGTGCGGGTGAGATCTCCCCAGTAACCGCTTTCCAGGGAGCGGGGAAAGATATCCATAACGATGGGGGTTCCGGCGAAAAGGATACCGCTTCCTGAGTTGTGCGGCTGGGAGGATTGGATGCCTCCGGCGCAGATGGTTCCGGTGGGGAGGGAACCGTTTTTCAATATGGCGCAGTCGATTTCCGCGCGCAATATTTCGCTGGAAAGGGGGGCGTTGTTCCAGAGTATGGTCCCGTCATTGGCGATGGAACTCTCTCCCAGGAGTTCTACCGCGCGGGAGAAACCGGCTTCTCCGGCGCGCTGGCTGGCGGTGATAAAACCGACCTCTTCCGGAGATTTACTCGATCGTCCGGGGCAGAACTCTTTTTCGGAGACCTGCAGTTTGATACCGGTGCCGCGCAGTTTTTCTGCCAGTCCCAGCGGGAAAGAGGGGGGGACTTCAAAAAACTCTGCTTTCAGAACTTCTGCCGCCCTGGCGATGATTTCGCTTCTGGTCGTACCGTAGTCGTTTTCGGGAAGCACAGCCACTCCCGGCTTTGCCGTCTGGCGGGCGCGCGATATTTCCAGTTTGGACATAAGGGCGGTGACGGTGCCGTTGTGTTCGAAACAGATGAAATCATCCGGGGTGGAAATTCCGGTGAGATAGCGTATTTCCGGAGAATTTTCACCGGAACCGATAAGTAATCTTGTAAAATTTTTGTTCATAGTATTGACATTTCACCGTTTTTGAGGCATATTATATCTTGTCCGGAGTATTTTTACCATCCGGAGTGGACAATGTTTAACATACTGCACATTGTGCGGGTAGTCAAGTGCAGACAGGAGAAAATTTATGAGCAGTGTTATTCAGGGCGTGTTTATGATTCTCGGAGCGTATATGCTTGGAAGTATTCCGTGGGGCTTTATCATCGGCAGGATGTACGGAGTTGACGTGCGTACCGTCGGGTCGAAGAATATCGGAGCTACCAACGTTACGCGTACTGTGGGAAAGATCCCCGGAAAAATCTGTTTCATCCTCGATTTTCTCAAAGGCTGTCTGCCGGTGCTGGCAGTTCAGGTCGTTGCGAAAAGCGGAGCGTGGCAGGGCTTTGAATGGGTGGTCATCGCGGTGATGCTGGCAACGATACTCGGGCATATTTTTCCGGTGTTTCTGCAGTTCAAAGGCGGCAAAGGTGTGAGTACCGCTGCCGGAGCGATCATGGCACTGGCTCCGTATCCGCTTCTGGTGGCGTTTGCCGTCTGGGTGGTGGTCTTTTTTGTCTCCCGTTATGTTTCGCTTGCAAGCATAACTGCGGCGGCGGTGCTGCCGGTGGTGGCATGGGCGTTCAAGCTGGCGGGGATCGGTTCTCCTGCGGCGCGGGCGAACTGGACACTGATTTTTCTGCTGGTGGTCGCCGTGCTGGCGATCGTCCGCCATCACACCAATATCCGGCGGTTGCTCAACGGTACTGAGAGCCGTTTCGGCAAGGATAAAAAAGCTGACAGCGGCGCAAAAAAATGATTTTTTTGAAAAATAATGGATATTTTTGATTAACGCGCTTGAAATTTTACGGATGAAAGACTATATTCAATAACGAGTGATTCAGATTTTAAAACTTTTAAAAATAAAAAATGGAGTTAAGTGATGAAGTTCGGAAAGTTTTTGATGATCGCGATGGTCGCGGTGACGGCTGTTGTTTGTTCCAACAGCGTGTCTGCGGCAGAGAATGAGCCGGCGTGGTTTACCCGTCCTGTGGAGAAGCTCGGCCGCGGTGTTGCCAACATTGCATTCGGTGTCCTCGAACTCCCGATGCAGTGGACTATCGTTACCCGTGAAGACGGCGGCATTGCCGGATTGACTTACGGTACGCTCAAGGGCGTGGGTCATTTCATTGCCCGTGTGTGTGTCGGTGTTGTCGAAGTCGTGACCTTCCCGTTCCCGCTTCCTGATTGCCCGGAATATCCGGACGATGCCGGCTGGGGCTATGGTCCGATCCTCCGTCCGGCGTGGATCGTCCCCGTCGGCAGCGATTGGAACAACTTTGTTTACGATGACAGATCGATCGTAAATCCCAATTTGTAACGGTCGTTTTTGAATGACGGTAATGCCGGAGCGCGTGTGATGCGGTTCCGGCATTGTCTTTATAAGGTGAACCGGTTTCAAGGTTTGAGTAATTTTTGATTTGATGGTGAGATTGTGAGTTTTTCCTGTGGATTTGTCGGATTGCCCAATGTGGGTAAATCAACCCTTTTCAATGCCCTCAGTCACGGTGGTGCTGAAGCGGCGAACTTTCCGTTTTGTACGATTGAGCCAAATGCCGGCATCGCCAAGGTGCCGGACAAACGTCTGGCGGTGCTTGCTGAATTGGAGAATTCCGGACGTATCGTTCCGTCCACGTTGAAGTTTATCGACATCGCCGGATTGGTACGCGGAGCCAGTCAGGGCGAAGGTCTTGGCAACCAGTTCCTCGGTCATGTGCGGAATGTCGATGCGGTGGCGCACGTCGTGCGGTTGTTCGGTGATTCCAATGTGGTCCACGTTTCCGGAAAGGTCGATCCTGTGGACGATCTTGAAACTATCGGAACCGAATTGATGCTCGCCGACCTTGAGATGTTGGAAAAACGGCGGGATAAGGCGCACAAACTGGCGCGTTCCAACGATGCCGATGCCAAGCTGGAATATGAGCTGGTCAAATCTCTGATCGCTGATTTGGAGAACGGCAGTGTGCCGAAGTTCGACCGGGATGATAAAAAAATCCGGAATCTGGTGGAATCTTTCGGATTGCTGACCGTGAAACCTGCTTTCATCTGTGCCAACGTCGGAGAAGAGCAGATCGCGGATTACACCAACTGCGAAGCCGGAAAGCGGCTGCAGGAGTACGCCGCCGCACACAATATGGAAGTAATTCCGGTGTGCGCCAAGCTGGAAGATGAGTTCGGTTCGCTTTCAGAAGAGGAAGCCGCCGTGTTCATGGAAGATCTGGGTATCACTGAATCCGGTTTGGACAAAGTCATCCAGACCGGTTACCGGCTTTTGGATTATATCACCTTCTTCACCGCCGGTCCCATGGAATCGCGGGCGTGGACCGTCACCCGGGGCGCACTGGCACCGGAGGCCGCCGGCAAGATCCATACTGATATGTGCCGCGGATTCATCCGTATGGAAACGGTTTCCTACGATGATCTGGTCGAATGCGGTTCCTGGGCGAAAGCTCAGCTTGCCGGTAAGTTGCGTATTGAAGGAAAAGATTATGTCGTCCAGGATGGCGATGTTATCCATGTCCGGTTTTCGGTGTAATGATCCGGAGACGGGAAGTTCGGAGGCAAAATGAAGTTTGAAGGAAAAGATCTTGAGTATTATAATGCGCTGATGGATGCCCGCAGCATGGTCGCGGAACAGATGCGGTTCTGTGCTGATTCAGCGTTGAGCGCAGATAATATTGAGAAACGCGGTGTCACCACCCACATGGCTGACAGTTCATTCGATAACTCACGGCATGAAATGACTCTGCGGATGCTCAGCGAAGATGGCGATATCATTTCGCTTATAGATGATGCGATAGAGCGTCTTGCCAACGGCGAGTACGGCAAATGTCTGGATTGCGGCGAGATGATCGCTGAAGCGCGGTTGAAAGTCCGTCCTTACGCGCTCTTTTGCGTAAAGTGCAAAAGCCGCCACGAAGAAATGATGAAGAATCGCTGATGGCTGGCAGGATCGAAAAAAATTCCCCGCAGGAGAAGCGGGTGTTCCTTTATGCCGGAGCTGCCGGAGTGATTTTTCTGGCGTTGGATCTGTGGACGAAATGGTATATCGTGACCAGGTTTGAACTCCATGAATCGATTGAAGTTCTGCCGCCGGTGTTGAATTTTACCAGTGTGCGTAATTACGGTGCGGCGTGGAGTATTTTAAGCGGCAAAGGGTGGCTGCTTTTGTGCTTTGCACTGGCGACGGCGGCGGTGTTGGTCTGCTTTTTCCGGAAGTTGTGCGAAGGATGCCGTGAGCGTTATTTTGCCATGATGCTGTTGTTTGCCGGTATTATCGGCAACTCGCTTGACCGGTGTTTCCGGGGGGCGGTGGTGGACTTTATCCATGTGCATTGGAAAAATGTGTGGCACTATCCCGTGTTCAATATTGCTGATATTGCCATCTGCTGCGGAGTAGGGCTGTTTATCCTCTCCAATTTACTGCGTAAGAGCGAGCCGGAAAAAACTGCCGGAGACGGGGAAAAATAATCATGTTTCCGGTCAGCGTTGCCCGAATGAGGAGTATGGAACAGACGGCGATCGCCGCAGGTGTTCCGGAGTATGAGTTGATGTGCCGCGCCGGAAATGCGGCGGCTGACCTGATAGCGTTTCATTATCCGGCTCCGGGGCGTATCGTTATTCTTTGCGGCGGCGGAAACAATGGCGGAGATGCGCTGGTTTGCGCGCGGAGATTGCATGAACGTTACCGCCGGGAAGTGGTGGTATTCAGTGTCCGGGACCGGGAAAGTTTTTCCGGATGCGCCGGAAATGCGGCATCTGATCTGCCGGATGATATCCCTTTTTACCTCAGAGATTCCCTTGAAAATGTTCATTTTTATCCCGGCGATGTGATCGTTGACGGCTTGCTCGGTATCGGTTACAGCGGCGGGAAGATGCGGGAAAATATTGCCGCGTACATCCGGAAAGTCAATGCCGCATCGCTGCCGGTCGTGGCATTGGATCTGCCCAGCGGTTTGAATGGCGATACCGGAGTCGTTTCCGATGCCGGAGCGGTCAATGCCGCACTGACCATAACCTTCGGTGCGCCGAAAACGGGGTTGTTTCTCAATGACGGCGCCCGGTACCGGGGGGTGTTGCGCCTGGTCGATATCGGTTTGGATAAAGGTGCAGATACCGGTGAATTTGAATGTTTTACCAATATTGATGCGCAACTCATTGTTCCGCGCTGTGAGTGTGATTGTCATAAAAATTCCCGGGGCAGGGTACTGGTTTGGGGCAGCAGTGAAAAATATCCCGGAGCCGCCGCATTGACTTCCGAAGCGGCATTGCGCTGCGGAAGCGGCATTGTCCGGTTGATCTCATGTGGAAGATGTGACCGCAACTTGCCGAATGCGGTGATTTATCATCATATTCCCAACGGGTGTGACCCCGGGCGGGAAGCGGAACAGTTTTTTCCCTGCAGTGACGTGCTGATCGCCGGATGCGGCTGGGGGGATGAAACGCCGCCGGAGGCGTTGAAAGCGGTGTGGAACTTCCCCGGAGTGGTGGTGCTTGACGCGGATGCGTTGAACCTTATCAGCCGGAATCCGGGAGTGTGGCAGGCGCGGGAAAATGTGATCATGACACCGCATCCGGGAGAAGCGGCGCGATTGGCGCACGCGGCGGGGATCGGAGAGGTTTCCTGCCGGAGAGTGCTGGCATTGCTGCTTGCTGAAAAATACCATGCCTGCATAGTCTTGAAAGGCAAAGACACACTTATCGCTTCTCCTGAGGGGCGGATCATCGTCAGCAGCAGTGGAAATTTCAAACTTGCCACTGCCGGAAGCGGCGATGTGCTTGCCGGATGTATCGGTGCGTTTGCCGGAAATGGTTTGCCGCTGATGGATAGTGCGGCTCTGGGAGCTTATCTTCACGGCGTTGCCGGAGAAAACAGCTGCGGTATGATCGCCGATGATCTGCCGCTGCTTGCCGGGAAAATTCTGTCATCCATCCGGGAATCGCGGATTTTTTGAAACATCGCTTTCAGTTGTCTCATAAAAAAACAAACCTTCCTCCTCCCCAAAACACTGTTTCGGAAAAATTATGGGATATTTGTGGCATTGTACTAATAATTAGAATTTGCAAATTATTATAATGAGTGTTATATTATATCCATAAATATTATCTGAAAGAGGCAATGATTTTCTGGAGTTTTTGAGAACTGTTGAAATTGCTTCTGAAAAAAGCATGAAATTCAGAGAGGCATTTACGTCATGGCAGAAGAAAGCAAAAATGTCGGTCGCATACAGCAGTTGATCTGCGGATGCGCGGATGAGTTACGCGATTACTGGCTGGCGCAGCAGTCGGCAAAGGATGTGAGTGCCATCATGGCACTTTCCATCAGTCAGCAGCGGATGTTGCGTAAAGTGTGGCGGATGACTGCGGAACGTCAGGACGGGGTCATGCTCCGGGAACTGGCGGACCAGTTGTCGCTCTCCTGCAGTGCGGTGTCGGTCATGGTCGATGCCATGGTCAAACGCGGAGTTCTGGTGCGGCAGCCGTCGCAGGAGGATCGCCGGAAAGTGTTGATCCGTATTTCCGATTCCGGGAAGGCATTTTCGCAGAGGTACGATAAGATGTTTGAAGGTTTGTGTCAGGAGTTTGCCGCCGGAAAAAGTGCGGCGGAAATGGAGGCATTCACCGGGATGCTTGATGAATTCATTACATTTTTATACCAAAAAAATGAGGAAAAATAAGAGGTGAAAGAAATGAAAAAATTTTATTCTGTGATCGCCGGGTGCATGTTGGCGTGTTCAACACTTATGGGGGCGGCGGAACGTCCGCCGGAAATGGTGAACGTTGATAAGGTGAAACTTATCGATGCCAGCATCAAAAAACGTTACATCGGAACGCTGATTTCCGCATTGGACGTGAGTTTGGTTCCGCGTATCTCCGGTATCATCGAAAAGAAGCTGTTTGAAAACGGTGATCTGGTCAAAAAAGGTCAGCTGCTCTTCCAGCTGGAAGATACCACCTACCGGGCGCAGCTTGCCGCCGCCAAAGCGAAAGTCGAACAGTGTCAGGCGGAATTCAACTTCGCATCTGCCAATTTGAAGCGTGTCACCACGCTGAGAAAGCAGAATGCGGTCTCTGAAAGTGCCTACGATGAAGCCGTGCGGCTGGAAGGTACCAGCAAAGCGGCACTTGCCGCGGCAAAAGCGTCATTGATCGATGCCGAAAACAATTTGAGCTATACCAGAATCGTTTCTCCCATCGACGGACGTGTCGGTAAGGCAGTACTTTCTGACTTCAACTATGTGACCCCGTCGACGGGATCGCTGGTGACGGTGGTTTCCACAACTCCCATGTATTTGAATTTCTCCATCAGTGCGCGGGACTTCTACAAATATTTCGGTTCTATTGAAAACATCCGCAAATCTGCGAAGATCACCTTTGAACTTGCCGACGGAACTCTTTATAATGAAGCAGCGTTCCATATCCTGCTTCCGGAAAACCGTATCGATAAGAAAACAGATACCGTTTTGATCCGCGGTTACTTCAACAACCCGGAGCTGAAGCTGCTGCCCGACAGTCTGGTAACTACCTATTTGTCCCGTTCCATCGGCAAAAAACAGACTGTTCCTCCAACTGCCATCCTCAATGACAGCAAAGGCAACTACGTTCTGGTTGTCGGCAAAGATAACATGGTCAGCCGCCGCAATGTCACCGTAGGTGATCTGGTCGGCGGACAGCAGATCATTGAATCCGGGTTGGCGACCGGCGAAGTCGTGGTCGTCGATGGTACGCACAAGGCGCGTCCGGGAGCCAAGATCGTTCCGGTTTATCCCAAAGCGGAGAAGAAGTAAATGTTTTCGCAAATATTTATTGACCGGCCGAAACTGGCAATGGTGATCTCGATAGTCACCGTTATTGCCGGATTGTTGTGTGTGACACAGGCTCCGATCGCGGAATATCCGGAAATCGCGCCGCCGACGATCATGGTCTGGGCGAGCTACACCGGCGCCAGTGCGTCGGAAGTGTCCAACACGGTTGCGACTGTTATCGAGGAGCAGATGAACGGTTTGGAAAATCTGCTCTACTTTTCCAGTACCAGCAGCGATACCGGAACCTATATGCTGGAAATCACCTTTGAATCCGGAACCGATACCGACATCGCGCTGGTGAACGTGCAGAACGCTGTAAAGCGCGCTGAACCGCTGTTGCCGCAGTCGGTGAAAGACAACGGAGTGCGGCAGTTCAAGCGTTCCGGAGACATCTTGAGTTTGTACAACTTTACCACTGACGGCAGTAAATTGTCGCTCACGGAATTGTCGAACTTTATCCGGACCAACGTGCGCGACCCGCTGACCCGTATTCCCGGTGTCAGTGAAGTCAGTATCATGGGTGAACGTAATTACAGTATGCGTATCTGGTTGAATGCCAGTCACATGGCGCAGCTCGGAATCAAAACTGAAGATGTGCGTAATGCCGTTCAATCTCAGAATATTCAGGCCGCCGCCGGCAGTGTCGGTGCTGAAAGTGCCAACGATTTCCTGCAGTTGAAACTCAACGCGCTCGGACGTCTTGACAGCGTGGAGCAGTTCTCCAACATCATCGTCCGCAGCGGTGATGGCGGTTCCCAGATCAAATTGGGGGATATTGCCCGTATCGAACTTGGCGCAGAAAACTATTCCAATGGTGCGCGTTTGAACGGAACAGATGCAATTTCTCTGTTGATTTACCGCAATACCGATGCCAACGCCATTGATGTCGTCGATCAGTGCAACGCACTGCTGGAGGAGATCAAGCGCACTCAGTTCCCTGAGGGTGTCGATTATTCGATCTCCTATGACCCCACCCGGTATATCCGGGTGTCGATGGCGGAAATTTTTGAAACACTTATTATGACACTTATTCTGGTGGTTATCATCACCTGGGTGTTTTTGCAGGATTGGCGGGCGACTCTGATCCCGGTGCTGGCGATCCCCGTGAGCTTGATCGGTACGTTTATCTTCCTTATTCCGATGGGCTTCTCCATAAATTTGCTGACGATGTTCGGGCTTATTCTGGTTATCGGTTCGCTGGTGGACGATGCTATCGTGGTGACGGAAAACACCATACGGTTGATTGAGGAGGAGAACCTTTCCCCGAAAGAGGCCGCCAAAAAGTCGATGAAGCAGATCACCGGAGCCATTATAGCCACCACGCTGGTGACGGTGGCGATCTATGTGCCCGTGGCATTTTACGGCGGAATGGTTGGAACTATTTATATGCAGTTTGCGGTAACGATGTGTATTTCACTGTGTCTGTCGACCTTCAACGCCATGACTTTGAGTCCGGCGTTGTGCGGATTGCTGCTGCGCAAGCCCAAAGAGCAAAAGATGTTCAAATTGTTCAACTGGACACTGGATTGGACACGGAGAAAATATCTGGGTGTTTCCGCATTCATGGTGAGATATACCGTTGTTGCAGTGTTGATTTTTGCGGCAGTTATTTACTTCAACGTCCATTACTTCAAAACGATTCCCAGTTCCTTTATTCCGCCGGAAGACAAGGGTGCGTTGATGGGTATGGTCGATCTGCCGCCCGGAGCGACGCTGAAACGTACGACTGAAGCACTGAAAAAGGCAGAAGATTCGATCATGAATATTCCCGGTGTGGAAAATATCATCGGTATTACCGGATTCAGCTTTACCAGCGGTACCGGTGAAAACGTCGGAAGTTTGATCGTCACACTCAAAGATTGGAGTGAACGTACTACGCCGGAAACCCAGATCGGTGCTATCCAGCAGAAGGTGCAGGCGGCGGTCTCCCAGATCCCCGAAGCGCGGATCGTCTTCTTCCAGCCGCCGGCGATCATGGGACTCGGTGTTACCGGCGGTGTGACCTTCATGCTTCAGGCGAATGCCGGTCAGACTCCGCAGGAGCTTTACAGAGCTATGGGATTGCTGTTGATGGAGCTGTATAAACTGCCGGATGTCAAGATCGCATTCGGTAACTTTGAAGCGACCACCCCGCAGCTGTATCTGGATATCGACCGGGAAAAGGCTGAGGCGATGGGCGTTCCGGTCAGCAGGATTTTCCAGTCATTGCAGGGAAAGATCGCCTCTACTTACATCAACGACTTCAACTTGCTGGGGTACTCTTTCAAGGTCAAGATGCAGGCGGAAGCCGGAGACCGTTCCGCTATCAGCGATATTGAGCAGATCATGATAAGTTCCAACAATGGTGACATGGTTCCGCTGTCGGCGTTCGCCGAAGTTAAGCGTACCATCGGTCCGCGTTTGATAACCCGTTTCAATCAGTTGATGTCTGCTAAAATCACCGTCGAAGGCAAGAGCGGTGTCACCAGTCATGCCATCATGCGGCATATCGAACGCATCGTGAAAGAAAAGCTGCCCAAAGGATACCAGATCAGTTGGACTGACCAGAGTTATCAGGAGCGCGGCAACGAAGGGCGTATCATTCCGTTGTTGATATTGGCGATGGTATTCGGTTATCTCTTCCTGGTCGGACAGTATGAAAGCTGGACGATGCCGATCTCTGTGGTGCTCTCCTTTGCGTTTGCCATGCTGGGCGGATTTATGGGCATGAGCTGGTTCGGTCAGGATTTCAGTATCTACGCGCAGCTGGGTATCATCATGCTGATCGGTCTTGCCTGCAAGAACTCCATTCTGATGGTGGAACTTTCCAAGCAGGAGCGGGAAAGCGGCAAGTCGGTTTTCGAAGCGGCGCAGAACGGATTCAGTCAGCGTTACCGTTCCGTGCTGATGACGGCATGGTCGTTTATCATCGGTGTGTTCCCCATGGTCATCGCCACCGGAGCCGGTGCCGGAAGCCGGAGAGCTATCGGTATTTCCACATTCTGGGGAATGCTGCTGTCGACCATCTTCGGTATAGTCTTTGTTCCGCCGCTGTACGCATTCTTCCAGAATATGCGTGAACGGATAATGGGCTACAACAAAAAGAAGAAAGAACAAGATTGATAAGCGTTGTTAAAAAAACGTGTATGATATTCTCCTTCCTTGCGGCGGCGGCTGTTATGGCTGCTGCGGCGGGGGAGGGGGAATCCGCTTTTGACGTGTTGCGGAAAGAGAACGCACAGCTCCGCTCTCAGCTGATAAAGCTGAACGCGGAACTCTCTTTGATGCGGTTGTGGCTTGCCGGAATGGTTTCCGGAGAAGCGGAAGTTGCTCCGGAGCAGAAAGCGTTACTGTTGACCAAGTTCAACGAAGTTGTCCGCAGAGGACAGGAGCTGGCGTTGAAATCCGGCGATGTCACGCGGGAGTTGCGGCGGTTGCTTTTATCGCTGAAACTGGATGATGCGGTGCGTATCCGCTACACCATGCTGTTGGACGAACTGGACCGGATGGCGCAGGAATTTTCCGGTGCCGTGGTGAAAACTGACAGTAAAAATCTTGATTTGCGGATAATTTCTATGGACAGCAAACTCCATATCGCGGTCGTGTCCGGAGGATTGCGGGAGGGGATTTTTCCCGGTATGGTATTGTATCCGATGGGGAATCCATCTTCCAAACTGCGCTTGCGGGTGATTGGTGTCCGCAGTGGGGCGTGCGCGGTCGATCTTGCCGGTGGCGAATGGAGTGAAGTCACTCCCGGTATGCGTCTTACACCATTCAAGCGCGACCGGTGATGTCAGCGGAGGCGGCTCGCGGACAATCTCTTGTCAAGTCATCGGTCGTAAATTCAGTTGAGTACAGTCGTACACTCCTTCATTTACGCCTCGACTTGATGTCGACCTTGACTCACGATCCATCCTCCGCTTGCGGAGGCGGCTCGCGGACAATCTCTTGTCAAGTCATCGGTCGTAAATTCAGTTGAGTACAGTCGTACACTCCTTCATTTACGCCTCGACTTGGCGTCGACCTTGCCTCACGATCCATCCTCCGCTTGCGGAGGCGGCTCGCAGGCACATAGCAAAAAAGGCAGTTTCCCGGCGGGTAACTGCCTTAACTGTATAAAAGCTCCGAACTCGACCGGCGGATGTATCGCAAGACAACGCCGCAGTTTCGCTTTTAAGTAAGGTTACTGCTGATTTCGGAACTTTTCGGCATCAAACGCCATAAAGTGACCGGCGAGCATCTCCTGCGGCGTTGCGCCTAAAAGTGATTGATCGTTTGCCGCCACCGCGCGGAGAAAATCCCGCATCAAACCGGCATCGCCGCCGCCATGTCCGCCGGAAAGTGCCTGGCTTTCGGCGTTGACATCGTAAATGGTTCCCTCTTTTTCTCCGAAGCGGGCGACTTTGATTTTGTTGCCGTCACCGTGGATTTCTCCGTGCGTGCCGCGAAATTCGCTTTCGCGGGAGACTTCATTGGAAAAGGCGGTCATGGTCATGGTTCCGGTGATATTGCCTTCGTAGAGGAAGTTCAACACCTGATTGTCCACAACATCGTTGTCACAGGCAAAGACACAGCGGCCGTAAGGACCGTTTTTCAATGCCGCCGAGACACCATCTTCGGTCATGTCGCTGGTTATGACATCCAGCGGCCAGTGGTGGGCTCCGGAGTTGAGGCGTTCAAAATAGAACTTTTTGGCAGAATAGATACATTCGTCAGCCAGCTTGCAATCCATGCAACGGTCGGCGGCACCGGCGGGGCGGTTGGCGGCAGTGAAATATTTCAATGAACCGAAACTGGTGACGTTGAGACATTTTTTGCCGACAAGGAAGTTCAATATATCCATGTCGTGACAACTTTTGGCAAGCAGCATCGGACAGGATTCGGCACTGTTGCGCCAGTTGCCCCGGACGAAACTGTGCGCCTGGTGCCAGTAGCCGACTTTCTCTATATGGCGGAACGTGATAAGTTCGCCGATGACTCCGGAGTGGATAAGTTCGCGCAGTTTGCGGAAGTACGGAGAATAACGCAGCACGAAACAGACGCCGAAAACTATATTGCTACGGCACACCGCATCGCAGATCATGCGGCATCCGGCTTCATCGGTCGCCATCGGCTTTTCCAGCAGGATATGGTAATGGCGTTTGGCAAAAGCTACCGTCGGTTCAACGTGAAGTTTATCCTGAGTGGCGATGATGACAGCATCGGCAAGGCGGGGCTTGTCGAGCATCTCCCGGAAATCGGTGAAACAGTTTTCATCCGGGATATTATGGAGTTTTTTCATCCGGTTGCGGCGATAATCATCGGGGTCGGCAACGGCGACGACCTGAGCTTCGTCCGGGTGTTTCAAAATATAATTTCCATACCCGTAACCTCTGGAACCGGCTCCGACAATGGCTGTTTTCAACGGTGGCATAAGATATACTCCTTTGTGCTGCATTCGGGAAATTTTCTCCGCTTAATATACTGTACGCTGTACGCCTTTTCAAGCAGAAAAGATACAGTTTTGCGATAAATAATTTTTTTGTACCGGGCATACTTGAATTTATGCGGCGGCGGTGGTATTTTATTCAGCGAATAAAATGCAATGCCGAAAACAGGGATCAGTTGTTATGAATACACACTACAAATATGATGACAGCGGGGCTGAGATCGCCGGTTCTTTTGAATATTTCAACCGGGTATTGTACGGCGGACATGAAAAGGATGACGTTCAGGAACGCTTCTTCACCTTCGCCGGAGATACGCCGGTATTTATGGGCGCGGTCAGTGATTTTACCCGGGATACCTGGTGTTATCAGGCGAAAAACGGTGTGCTGAAAAGCGGGCTGGCGTTGACCCCCGGCCATGTGGAAGGCGGGGCAAAGGATAACTTTTCATTGTGGTTCCACCGGTCAAATGATATTTTTGCGCGGTGGCACAACGGGTATATGAGTTATGAATTGAGCCGGTTCTCGCCCTATTTCCCGGATGTCAAGGTGAAGATGGCGGTTTATCCGTTGAATCCCGGAGACGGATACGCTGTGGAATATGAGATATCCAGCGACCAGCGGGTGATCTTTTGCGCTGGTTTCGGCGGGATAACACCGTTCTTCGGGCGGTTTGAGTATCATAACTCCGCGCAGAAAGAGTTCTCCTGCGATGACTGCAAGGATAATCACGCCACGCTTACTGAACATGGAGCCGTTATCACGGGGCCGTGCGATACCGTTTTGCAGATCGGCGATACGCTGGGATGTGTATACGAACTTGACGGCGCACCGGCGATGACTGAGGCGCATCCGTCAATGTTTCTGACTGCGCACGGGGAAGGGGAGCCGGTGGTGGTGAAGCTTTCCCGCGAGATCGCGCCGGGCGGGGTGTTGAAAGGGAGGATCGTGGTCATCCGCAATGACAATAGCGGCTTGCTGAAAAAATATCTTTCCATGCCGGATCTGGGAAGATTTTTGCGGAATCAGGCGCGGAAAAAGTTTTCCGGGAGGGGATTGCATACTCCCGATGGAGCGTTGAACTCCATTTTTAAAGATTTGATCATCGCGCAGGATGCCGCCTTCCACGGACGGAGCTTTTATCACGGAGCGGTCGGCTATCATGCGCCGTTTCTGGGGTGGCGCGCTTGGTATGCTCCGACATTGCTCGGATGGGATGAACGGGTAAAGAGGGCGATCAACAGCCATTTCGATACGATAATGCGTTCCGGCGGTGAAGAAAAAGTGTGGTGGGACGGCGGCGACCGCCCCGATCTTGACCATGAAGGTACTCAGTATCACCATCTGGAAAATTCGCACGGTTTCCTCCCCGCGCTTCTCCATCGCAACGACATCTACGATATGCAGGAGGTCGCGCTGGATATGACACTGCACTATCTGGAATATTCCGGTGATATGGAAACTGCCGCAAGGATCATCGACCGTATCGACGAGATGCTGGATTGGGAGGAGCGGATACTTGATCCGGATGGCGACGGACTTTATCAGAACTTTCTCAACACCTGGATATCCGACGGACACAGTTACAACGGCGGAGCGTGTGCGCAGGCGAGCTGTTACAACTTCCGCGCGAACCGTATTGCCGGGCGCATCGCTGAAAAGCTGAACCGTCCGGAGCTGGCTGAGAAATTTTCCGATCGGGCGGCAAAGATAAAAGCCGCGTTCAATGTCCGCATCTGGCAGGAGAAATCCGGAGTGCCTGCCGAATTTATCGACACCATCGGCAACAGGCTGGTTCATGCTTCGCCGGAGTTGTCCACTCTTTATCTGGCATCGGAATGTGAGATAATTGATGAATTTTACCGGAATTACCGCAGTTTGTGTTTCGCTGAAAGAGAGATCAAAAGTGTGACCAGTGCCATCCGGAAAGGACGGTTGTACTACTCGTCCAACTGGCTGCCGAAAAAATATTCAACCTGCGGAATATTCCCCGCTGAAAATGCGGCACTGGCATTGGCGTTTTACCGGAACTTCCGGAAAGATAAGGCGTTCGAGATCATCGAAGCATTGATCGACGGATTTGAATTATCCATGCACCCCGGAGCGATCTCCCATGTCTTTACGCCGCTGGGCGGGGAAGATGGCGGCGATCTTGATTTTACCGATGTCAGCAGTTGTATATTGCGGGTGCTGATCGAAGGTATGTGGGGATGGCAGAGAGCCGACAGCGGAAGTGTTACGGTGGTCGCGCCGCAGCTGCCGGATAAGTGGAACGGATGCTGTATCACACTTCCGGGATTCAGCGGAAGTTTCCATGCCGGAATTGCGGCAGATGCTTACAGCTTCACGCTGAAAGCTGATGGCAATAAGAAACAGTTCATCCTGCCGCTGCGTTCAGCGGCACTGGATGGCGTGATGCTCAACGGCAGTGAAGTTGAATACAAGACAATGGCACTTCCCGGAGGCGCGGCGGTCATGATCGAATGCTCCGGAGGCTGGGAGAAGTTCGATTTTGAAATCTTCTATGGGGAAAGAGAACTCTTCCCCGCGTTGAGCGTTGCCGAAATGACCGTTTATCCCGGAAATATCGTGGAACTGCCCGTGCGCAACGGAAAAGTTCTCCGCGTGGATGACCCCGGTCGCGTGCTGGAAGAACTCGATGGCGGCGTTTACCGTGTCGGAGAACATCCCGATGGTATAGCTGATATCTTTATACTTGCTGAGAGTTCCGGAGGCGTTGAGGTACTGCTGCCGCTGGCATTGAAAATCCGGAATCTTGTGCCGGCAACAGTGCCGGAGCCGGAAAAAGAGTATGAGTTTGTCGATATTGAAAAATATTGCAATGCGGCATTGACCGCCATCCATGAGCAGGATTTCTGCTCTCCGCGTCCGGAGGGGTATTCCATCGGTATGCGGAAGAATGGACGTTACGCGTGGGAGTGGAACCACTTCGGACATAATGCGGTCAAGGTGGACGATTCCGTATTGCGCAACTCCGGAGGCAGTGTAAAAACCCCGCGCGGAGCAAAATTCAAAGTCTGTTCCGGAAAGGAAAATGCGGTCACCGTTTCCATCTGGGATAATTTCCCCACCCGGAGCGTGATCCCGCTTCCGGGAAAGGCGGCAAGCCGGGTCAAAGTGCTGTTGTGCGGTACGACCAATGCCATGCAGAGCCGGGTGGTCAATGGTAAGTTGACCGTGATATGTGCCGATGGCAGACGGAAGTGTCTGGAATTGGTTCATCCGGTCAATTTTGATGATTTTCTGGTACCGGCACTGCAGCAGGAGTTTGAATATTTCTATATCGGAGAGGGAACCCACGCGATCGTGGCGGAGATCCTGCTGGAACCGGGGATGGTGCCGCAGGAACTGGAAATCGAAGCGGTCGCCAATGAGGTGATAATTTCGATACTTGGAGTATCCTGCTGCTGAAAAACAAAGGGCTGGCGGAGTATGTTTCCGACAGCCCTTTGAAATTGATAACGCTTATTTAAAGAGGCGGATCAAAGTTTCAATACCGATCTCGGTACCGGTAACGCAGTTTTCCGGACCTTCAAATTCCAGAGAAATACAGCCGTCATAACCGGAACGTTTCACGATATCCGCCAAAGCTCTGATATCCATCATTCCGTGACCGAGAATGGTGCCGCGGAGAAGGTTGCCGCTGCGGGTGCGTATCCAGCTGCCGCCGGGCTGGAAATCCGAAGGAGTGCGGCGGATAAAGTCCTTGAAGTGAACTTGAGCGGCAAGAGAGATATTGTTCAAAGTTCCGATCAGAGGGTCTTCATCGGCACAAAGAAAGTTGCCGACATCGAGAGTGGTGCGGTAGTTTTTGCGGTTGACGGTTTTTATCAACTGCTGGACACGCTCGCTGTTTTGAAAGAGGTAACCGTGGTTTTCAACGGAGAGAGTGATGCCGTACTTTGCAGCATGATCTGCCAGAGCTCCGCAGCAATCAGCGACGACCGGAAGATCTTTTTCAAACTGTTCTCTTGTACACAGAGCCGCCTGACGGTTGCCGGCATCGCTGCGCATCAGAGGAACACCGAGGAAAGCTGCGCGCTCGACCATGCCTTTCATGCGTTCAAGTTCGGCGGCAACTGAGGCGGCATCGGGCTGGCAGAAGTTGGCGGCAACCGTGAAACTGGAAAGCATGATATTGCGTTCTTTGGCGCGGGAAATAAAGCGTTCCATCAAAGAGCGGTCCGAGGTATCGCACCACTTCCCGGGAGAAAATTCGATCTGCTCACCGTTGCGGTCAGCGACGAAATCGACCATATCCGGCAAATCCATCCGTCCGGCGATATACTCCCGGCAGAGACAATAAGTACTGATTCCTATTTTCATAAAGAAACCCTTTCTGTTGTTGGGTGATCAATTCTTTGTACTGCTTTAATATAGCACCGGAAAAATATTTTGCACCATGCAGAATGATAAATTTTATAACTCTTGCCCGGAAAAAGTTGAAAAAATGGCGAAATCGGGGTATATTAAACAACACAGACTGCTGTTGTACTGTTTCAACAGATGAAAGGAGAGTTCAGGTTTATGAAAAAGACCACTGTCAGTTCTTTTGCCCGGCGCAAGGCCGCCGGAGAAAATATTGTGATGTGTACCGCTTACGATGCCCCGTTTGCCGGGTTCGCTTTCGCTGCCGGTATCGATATGATGCTCGTTGGCGATTCAGTAGGTACGACCGTTCTGGGCCATGACAGCACGCTTCCTGTGACCATGGAAGATATCATCCGCCATACTCAGGCGGTCCGGCGCGGTGCTCCGGATGCTTTTCTCGTCGCCGATCTGCCGTTTATGAGTTACCAGTGTTCAATGGAAGATGGTCTCCGTAACGCCGGGCGTCTGCTCAAAGAAGCCGGTGCCGATTCCGTCAAACTCGAAGGCGGTGCTGAATACGCAGAACTTGTTTCCAAAATGGTTTTAAGCGGTATCCCTGTCATGGGGCATATCGGCTTGATGCCTCAAAGCGTTCAAGTCCTGGGCGGCTACAAGGTGCAGGGCAGGGGCGATGCGGCGGTTGCCAAACTGATCGCCGATGCTCAGGCTTTGGAGGCGGCGGGAGCTTTTGCCATCGTATTGGAGTGTGTTCCTGAACCGGCGGCGGCGGAAGTTACCAAAGTTCTCAGCGTTCCCACCATCGGTATCGGTTCCGGACGTTTTTGTTCCGGACAAATTCAAGTTCTGCACGATCTTCTCGGGCTTCTTGCGTTCAAACCCAGGCACGCCGGACGTTATGCCGAAATCGGCGAACTGGTCAAATCGGCTCTGAAAAATTATTGTGATGATGTGAAAAACGGTACTTTCCCTGCGGAAGATAATATTTTCACCAAGTGACAATAGCCGTTTTTTATTCAGCCGGGCTGCGGCAAACGCTCCCGGAAACAAAATTACTCCGCCTTTTCCGGAATGGGGGGGCGGAGTGTTTTTATTTAACGGCAAAAAAGAAAGCTCTGCTGCAATCGGCTGTTTATTCTTCTCAGGATCGTTTTTGGCGCGCGGGGATCTGTACCAGCAGGACGGCGGCAAAGATGATGGCGCAACCGGTCAGATTCTGCAGCGAATAGCGTTCTCCAAGCAGCCACCAGCCCCAGATCACGGCAAATACCGATGCCGTACTCAACACGATGGATGCGGTAGCCGGATGCACATATTTCTGTGCCGCCACCTGTACGGTGCAGGCAAAACCGATGGCAATGAGACCGCAGTAGAGCAACGGTCTGGTCGTGGCGGTGATGCTTGCCCAGGAACAGCTTTCTCCAGCCAGCAGTGCGGCGATCCCGGAAATCACTGCAACGGTAAAAAATTGCACCGCCGCCAGCTGCAACGCATCGGCATCCGGGGCAAATTTTGCTATCGCAATAAACTGGAACGCAAAGAACAGCGCGCATAACAGCATAAGAAAATCTCCGGTATTGCCGATGCTGCCCAGGGTCCCATCGGAACAGAGCAGGAACGCTCCCAGTACCGAAAGCAGTGAGGCTGTCCAGATTTTCCAATCAGATTTTTTCCGGATGAACACTCCTATTACCGGGATCATAATGACGTAAAGTGCCGTCAGAAATCCCGCTTTTCCGGCGGTGGTGTAGAGCAAGCCGAACTGTTGCAGTATTTCGCCTCCGGCAAGGCAGACACCGCAGGCAATGCCGCCGGTAAACAGTTTTTTATCCGGACGTTTCCGCATATAGAAAATCACCGGCAGCAGCATCAGACTCCCGAGCAGATAGCGCAGAAACACAAAGTACAGCGGCTGCATCGTATTCATCGCATCCGCCTGTGCGGAATAGGACAATCCCCAGATCACTGCCGTAAGAAGCAGTGCCGATGTGGCATAAATATTTGACAATTTCATATAGAAGTACCGTCGTTATTTTTCTGAAATAATTTGAGTCTATCTCATATAATATACTTCTTTTTAATGAAAATTGCAAGCAATTTCCGGTATTGCCTGCCGGAGATCATGGGCTGAAAATTCTGTTCGGGATATTGACAAATTTTAAAATGGGATTATATTATCACACCGTGTGATATACGGCACAAAATTGCGTTTGTTGTGGATAGCAGGTGGTAGTTTGTTTTATCCGGACGGTTTCGATCCGGAAGGTTGCTTTATTCCTGAAAACAGAAAAATTATGATCGGTGAAAATTCGGCATCTCCGGTTCAGACGGTTCGTCTCTCCCGGTATAACGAGGCGGTTCCCAACGGCAGGATCGCGCCTGAAAGGATCGCTGACGGAATGGCGTTCAGCGAAGATATGGTTATTCTGCTGAAATGTGTCGACCGCAGTATTACTGAAGCCATTGTCCCTCCGGGCGTGAAATATATTGCCGACAGGGCTTTTTTTGATTGTTCACATTTGATGCAGGTGGTTATTCCGGACAGCGTTATCGCGATCGGCAACAGTGCTTTTGCTCAGTGTCAGGCGTTGAACATGGTCACTTTGCCGGAAGATATTACGGTGATCGGGGAGGCGGCGTTCCGGGATTGTACACGATTGGAGTCTGTCGTTTTTGACAGAACCGGGAACGGGATGCCGGCAAATGCGCGTGCAATGGCACGGATATGCAGCTTTGCCTTTTCCGGATGTCTGCTTTTGGGCAGTATAAGTGTGCCGGATGACGTTTATGAGATCGGTTGTTCGGCGTTTGAAGGATGCAGGGCGTTGTCGGAAATCGCTCTTCCCCGCGCTTTGAGCAGGATAGGTGAGGATGCCTTTGCCGGATGCGTGAGTTTGACGGAGTTTATCATTCCGGATGGCGTTGCGCGTATTGAACCGTGGACGTTTTACAATTGTACCGCGCTGAGTCATGTTTATATTCCGCAAGGAGTCGTGTCTATCGGTGAATCGGCGTTTGAGGCGTGTCCCGGTTTGAGTGAGATAAAAATACCTTCCAGTGTTGTCAGCATCGACCCGCTGGCATTCGGCAGAGTGGATGAGCGTCTGGCCGGATCGGTTGAAGCGGCACGTCGCGCCGCCGAAACGGCGGAGGATGATTTCTGTCTGGACATGTCGTTGATAACTGCCGGATGTATCGCTGCCGGTGTGATCGCGGGCCGCAACATCCGGGATGATGATGACGATTATTATGATCGTTACGGCGGCAGCGATGATGATTGTTATGATTGTTACGGCGGCGATGATGACGACGATAATGACGACGGTTATGATTGCTGTGACATCGACGATTGCGATGATTGCGACGACTGCTTTGAAGAACGTTTCTGAGCGGGAAATGATCCGCCGGAATGCGTTTGGGGCATCAACGGCGGATGAACTCCGAAAGCAGGATGTGTGAACTCCACGCATGACAATCACTGCGGGGGGCATCAAACTCTTCCGGAAGTGTGACCAGATTTTCTTCTGTCAGCTTGTAAAATTTTTCCAACCGCTTTTTTTCCAACTCTTTCAGTCCGTAGATCCGGCACATGGACATATAGTAAAAGGAAAAATATATCCCGCAGGGGATCAATCCGCCCTGTTCCAATGCCTGTATCAGCAGCTTTCTTTCATCCTGCGGAACGCCGCACAGCAGTGCCAGAACCTGAGAATGCTCAGAGAAACTGCGGTGTTCCGGATCATCGGCATACATCTGCCGCTCCCGGTCAAAATATTTTTCCCGCAGAGAAGATAAACTGCGTTCGGCAGCTTCGGCATAACGGGGAGAGCGGCTGATCCCGCTTAATTTTTTCAATGCAAGCACACGGATGAAGTTCAATGGTGCGTTGGCTTGTCCGGGAGCGGGTTCACCGCGTTTCCATTCACGGCACCAGTCCACAAAGCCCCAGCCATCGGGGTTCCACAATCCGTCGCTGCCGCATCCGGCAAGGAGATACTCTCCGACGCTGAGCAACTTTCCGGAGAGTTCCTGCATCAAATCATCATTGCCGAAACGGTCAAAGTAATCCCCTGCCATCAACAGAAATGTCACGCTGAACGCCGGAATATTCTGCTCATTTTTAGATGGATACTGACTGTGCAGAGAACCATCCGGGCGGATGCCGGAGGCAAATACTCTCAACGCTTTGCGGATCAAACTTACATCGCCGTTCAAATAATAGAGACACAACGCTTCGATACGGGAATCTCCCACATACATCAACTGCTCATAAAACGGGCAGTCCATAAAAGTTTCCCAACAGCAGTTGCGCAGCGTGTTATATGCCATTTTTTCCAGAACAGAAGCCGATGGCGCAAGCGGCGGCAGCGGATACCCGGTGCGGTAAAAATCAAATTCATATCTGACATCTCCGGATATTTCGACTTCCAGATACCGCCCTGCGCGCCAGAAAAAACTGCGGAACTCAATATCGCCATTTACATCAAATGTATCGTAATTGCCGATAAAGACGTTGCCGTCACGGTTGCCTTTGTCGGCATAAAGTTTCATATTGTTGTAGTTGTCATTCAAATACGGACATTCGCTCCAGCGCAGTTTCACTGTTCCTGTTCCGTAAAGTTTTACGGTATAATATGCCATCACATAATCGTCAAAGCGGTAAAGATGACCGCTTATCCGGCGCGGAGACAACTTTTCACAAACCAGCGGCGGCAGATCCGGCGGAAACAGTTTTCTTCCGTCATCAAAATATTCCACGCTCTGCCAATTGCCGCCGTGTCCGGCAAAGATGCCGCAGTCGTATCTTTCCGGCAAATGAAAACGCGGATAACTTCCCCAATCGGGGAACGGCAATTCAAACTCCAACTCTTCCAGACAGCAATCCCACCGGCAATCCTGCGGCAATCCGTCAACAAAAAATCCGTGCCGTACCGACATCTGTCCTGCCGCCCGGAACTTCTGTCCGAAACACAACACGCGGGCGCACAACGTGTGAGTTCCGGCAGTTGTCCTGAATGTTTCCTCCCGGTAATACCACCGCTCCGGGCAGCCCCGCTCCGGACCTTCAGCCAGAAACTTGCCATCCAGAAACAACTGGCACCGTTCATCTGCGGAAAAACGGACAGTTATATTTTCATCGTTTTCAGAAACAAACTGCCCGCGAAAAACTGCGATATATGCTTCCCGGTGCAAATTACCGGGAAGTGTCATCCAACGTTCCATCGCCACAGCTTACTCCACATAAGGATTATTGAGTGCCAGCTTGCGGGAGAGCCGGATGACTTTGCCTTTGGCATCGATTATCTGCAATGCTGTTGCGAATTTCACTGCCTGTTCCGGGAGGGTGATTTCCGCGCGGCAATCCATTGTTCCGGAAGCTGCGGTGTATACCGGCAATTCTTTGCACACTTCCGGCTTGCCGTCGGAATAGAGTATCCATTGCGCCTTGCCGGAGAACGGCGTTTTTGCCGTATTGACCAGCTGTGCTTCCAATGTGACTTTTCCGCCTTGACCGGGGATGGCTTTCACTCCCTTCAACACGCACTGCCGGTATCCGGCAAGTGTTGTTTCCGGAATATTCAGAATAAACGGTTTGGCTGACAGCACCTCATTTTTGCCGCCGGCACTGCGGCGGTATTTGAAGTCGAACCGCCACTTGTTCTGCATCCGGATCGCCTTGCCTTTGCCGGTGTTGTAGAAACTGCTTTCCAGTGCGGCATACTGAATGAACCATTTGACCTGCCAGCCATCATCGCCTACTTTTTCAACTTTCGGGAACACTCCGGCGGAACTCCAATCCGGGGTGAGAAAGGCGGTGATATATCTGTTTGAAGGATTGACCAGCATCCGGTAATAAGGGAAGGTGATCTTCGCCCTGGCAGAACCGGAATAAGGGGTGAAACAGATCTCAAGTGCCTCTCCGCTGAAGACGTTCCAACGGGGTTTTGCATAATATTTTTTTACATATGCCATATTCGGTTCTTTGCAGAACCAGGTGATTTCCACACCTTCAGCTTTTACTTCAATACTGACATCATTCATATCAAAGCTGACTTTTTCTGCCGCATACACACAGTTTGCCGCAAGTACAGCAGCAAATGCAAAGATGATTTTTTTGAACATTGTTTTATTCCTTATTTAAAATTTAATTTACCAAAACGTTCTGTAACGCCGAAACTTGCTTCAAAAGTCGGACTCCAGGCATATCCGCTTGCTTCACCTCCACGGAAAAAATTGCCGTAACAGATATTTTTCACCGGCAGTGACGCCAGAGGGATCTCCACATCGACCTGCCATGTTTTGCCGCTGATATTGCTTTTTACAGTCAATCCCGGCACTTCGATCTTATCGAAGCCGTTTTTGCGGATACCTGCCAGATATTTTCCGGACGGCGGGATCATCAGCTGGAAAAAAATCTTTTTTCCGGCATCGGAGAGCATTATCTCCCAACTGTCACCGTTCCAGATCGCCCGCGCGGCTTTCGGCGGGGAAACCAGATTGGAATCCAGCAGCCGGATGTGAAGTTTTTTCCCGTCAGCTGACAACCGGCACTGCACATAGATATTGCGGGAAACGGCAAAGCCCCGGTTGTCCATAAATTTCCGGGGAGAATCTTTAAATCTGTCGCCGCGCGTAATATCCATTTCCGGAACCGGAGCTTTTTTCAAAGCCGTTATTTCGGAGGCGCGGCGGAACATTTCAAGTTCGTTTTCCAGCTTGAGAAGTGCCGGAGCCTGATTCGCCTTGACGAAGCGGGTCTCGATCTGCTGTTTACTGTTTTTGCCGTAACGTTCGATCAACGCTTCACGGGAGATCGCCGGACGGATATTATCATAGTTGTGGAGCAAACTCAAGTCGATAACCAACCGTTCCCGGCGGACGTTGATAAGTGTCCGTTCATCCGTGGCGCATTTGGCTTCCGCCCGGTTAAAAAGTTCCTCTGTCCGGGCGTAAAATTCCCGGTCCAGCCACGGGCGCGGGCGCGTCTTGTATCTCTCCTGTTTGGGGCTGAAAACGATGCCGGTATTTCCCCGCTGACGGGCTGTCAGGTAATCCAGATACTCTTCCATCTCCTTTGCCGCATTGCCGTAAAAACCTTTCATGAAATCGGTCACAAGTTCGCGGTCATCCCGCGTGATATCATCCATGAGTTTGTAACCGAGATAGTGTTTCAACGCATAAAAACTGGAAATATCCGCCGCCTGAGACTCCGCACGGATCATCCGTACACCATGGTCGAAGTAGTATTTCAGATTGTTTTTGATATCCCGGACGTTGGTATAGGGTTCCGGGTAGGAGTCCCAGTAGAATATCCAGTAATCCCAAATCGAAAGCTGGCTTGCACGGTGTGACCATCCGGCGATCTGGTTGCGGAACGTCGGATCTTTTTCCGTGGCTATCGGTTCATAAAAGTTTCCAACATTGTGTGCCAGGTCGACGATGACATTTTTTTCCGCTTTGATATGCGACTTCGGCGGCTCTTTGGAAAAGCTGTACGCGCTGGTCTGCAAAATGATCTCCGGATATTTTTTGGCAACATCCCTGGCGATATCATTGATAAACTCCAGCAGCAAACCGCTTTGACCATGCTTTTTGATGATCGCACTGCAATCCGGACACCAGCAGAAATATGAACTGGAATCATTCTGGCTGAGATTGTAGAGTACCGGAGCCGGATATTTGTATCTTGCCGCTTTCTGACGGTCGGATTTGATGAATTTATACAAATTCTCCTTGAACAGCCGCCGCGCTTCCGGATTGGTCAGGCAGAAGTTGGGACCGAGTCTGCCGATCAATCTCCGGCGTTTCCCGTTGGGGGCCATCGCCAGCAGTTTAAGGTTGTTTTTGGGCCAGTTTTTGCTGAAATCGTAGAAGGTGTGGATATCCCCCGGCGTGCCGTAGACCGCTTTTGCCAGCGGATGATAGCTCTTTTTCAACGCAAACGCAGTCTCATAAAACTCCCGGCGGTTGGCGTTGCCGCCAAAGATCCGCCGCAGACGGAATGACGGTGCCCGGCGGATGTTCATCTCCGGGACGATCAACTTTTTCCGTGAAGGAATAACCACATTCGCCTGATCAAAATAGCGGCATCCGGCAAACTCCTGCAGAAACTCATATAAGCCGAAAAGTTTTCCGGCATGATCTTTACCGTTGATTATTATCTGCGAACCGGCACTTTTCACTGCAAACATCTCCGCAGCCATTTCCGCTTCATCTGCGCCGTTGGCAATGGCAAAAGCGGTATTGCCGAAAGAGATGAACTTCTGTCCCGGAGCAACATTTTTTTCCATCACGATCCGGAATCCGGCACCGGTTATCTGCTGAAGCGTCCGCGCGAACCCGGACAATTCTTTCTGTAAAACTCCAGCCATTTTATCCGGACGGACTATCACATATTCCGTCTTGCCATTTTCAGCGAGAATAATCTCTGCCGCTCCGCAAAGTGCGGCACAACTCAGCAGCAATGCTGCAAACAACCGTTTCATCATAATGACCCTCAATTACCCGTAACGCGTTTCGTGATCTGAGCACTATTGGTCAGCCGTTCCTGATTGTGGACACTGAAATCGGTCGCCAGAAAATTGAACCGGCGTTTATGGCGGAGCTGGATATCGCTGATGTCAGCTTCATTGATCGTGTTGAATACGATGTTTTTTCCGTCAGCAAGCAGCATCTTGCCGGAAGATGGTCTGATTTCAGAAAATTTACAGCCGTCATTAGTGAATTTACTGTCAATAATATAGTTGGTAATACCGTAGTCTGCACTGGTACTGGTATAACTGTTTGACCAGCCTTTATCAGTTCCGGCGGCGGTCGGACAGCCCAGGATCGCCGCCACCGGCTTGGCACTGGCTACACCGCTTTTTTCATACATCGCGCTGTCCTTGTTTTTGCCGGAAATACATTTCGCGGCATACAGCGCGCCGACCCAGGTGTAATTTTTCATTCCGGATGCTGTTGCCCGGTTGAATGGATACGGCAGCCAGTTGTCGCTGGAGTCAATGTAATTGGTGATGCCGGTGCCTAGCTGTTTCAAATTGGAAATGCAGTTGGCACTGCGCCCGCGCTCCCGCGCGCTCTGCAGAGCGGGCAGCAGAATTGCTGCCAATATTGCAATTATTGCAATCACCACCAGCAATTCTATCAAAGTGAAATGGGAGTGTGCGGGGGACAAGGAAAACTTTTTTTCACGAGAAAAAAAGTTTTCCCTTTCCCCCGCGCCCCCTTTCTCTTTCAAAAAAAGCGGGGTATTTTGCACCTCCAGTTTGTCGCCGCGCTTGAAAAAACGCATTGTTGAGATGAAAGTATCCACGAGCAGTTCAATCAAAGTGAATTTGCGTACAGAAGCAGGATGTTGTTCCAATTCTTGCCGGAAATTTTTTATTGAGCAGTGTTTCATTTTTACGACCTCCTTTTTTGAATGTGTGCATTTTTTTGGTACACTGTTTAAAATACTCAAAAAAATAAGAAAAGACCTTGACTTTCGGGACAAGTTATAGTATATTTGAGCCAATGTGGAAGAGGAGGAATTTTTTATGGCACCGACACATTGGCAACTGGAAAACTTTATTGAAAAAAATCGCTTACCGCTTTATTTTGTGCATGTTCGTCCCGGAACCCATCCGCCGGAACAATACCACGATCACAACAGCAGTGAAATCGTGATAATCCTTCAGGGCAATGCTGAACATATAGTAAAAACAGGCAAAAAAATAAGTTCTGCTCCGATTTCTCCGGGGGATCTGCTGGTCATCCATCCCGGAGTTGCCCACGCTTACAAAAACACCTCCACGTTGGAACTTATCAATCTGGTCTACGATTTCCGGCAGCTGGTCATGCCGCAGTTGGATGCGGTGACGCTGCCGCTCTTCCGGGAGTTTTTCCCGGACACGCCGCCGCCTTTTCCGACCCGGGCAACTCCGGCGGCGCATTTGTCTCCGGCTGAACTGGTCCAACTCCGTCCGCTGATCTTCGATTATGCTCAAACGCTCAATGATTTCGGAGCCGGTTCGCTTTTTCAGGCAATGGCACTTTTCATGCAGTTGACCGTGACTATTGCCAAAATGCGCCCGGAAGAAAAAATTTCCAAAAATCCGGTCCCTGACAATATCAGCAAGGTATTGCACCGTATCGCCGGAGAGTATGCTTCGGTGTTGACCTTGGACACTCTTGCCCGGACCGCCAGTATGTCCCGGCGCAACTTTACCCGGCGTTTCCGGGAGATAACCGGACTCAGCTGCAGCCGGTATATCATGCTGTTCCGGCTGCAGCAGGCGGCGGAGATGATGAAGAATCCGGGCAATGATTTGGGGCAGATCGCCTTGAGCTGCGGCTTTTGCGACAGCAACTATTTATGCAAAAAGTTCCGGCAGATCTATGGAGAATCTCCCGGAGCGTTCCGTAAACGTTTTGCAGCAAAGCTGAAGATATGATTTGATAATATACCATAATGGTTGAAAATCTCTCTTTTGGCAGTTGCAAATGTATGACAGAGATGATATATTACACTTTGGAATATGAACATTTCATTTCCGATGAAAAATAATGATTTGGCAAAAGAGGATTCTTATGGTAGTGCTGACATTTTGCTATCCATGGCTGAAACTGGAACGGGAAGAACGGAAACAGAAAATGGCTGAGTTCGCTGAAAACGGCGTACAAAATCTGGTTTTGACTACCGGATTGCTGGAGGCCGGATGCCGCGATACCGGTCTTCTGGTTTCGTTTTTTCAGGATATGCAGGAGTATGGTTTGCAGTTCACTGATTCCCATGCGTTCTGGGGATACTGGTCGGACCCGGGAATGCCGCTTCCGGAGTGGAAAGAGGTGATGCTTCTGCGCCACCGTATGGCGTTCCAATTCTGCAATCGCTTCGGTGTCAAGACGATGGCGTTTCATACCGGAACTACCAACAGCAGTGTTTACGGAAAAAATCTGACGTTGGACGATTATTATCAGGCTTTGATCTCTTCTCTGGAGATCCTTCTGGTGGAAGCTGAACGCTGCGGCCTTATCATCGCTTTGGAAAATCAGTGGACTCCGCTTAACCACAGCAGTGTCCTTTTGAAAGTTATCGAACACTTCAACTCCCCTTATCTCGGACTTTGTTATGATTCCGGTCACGGCAACCTTTCGGAAAAGGGCAGATTTCTGCCTGACAAAACTATCGTTCCCATTCTCTGGGATGATCTCGGTGTGCCGGTTCAGTGGGAGGAAGATCTTCTGGAAAAATTTGCTCCGCATCTGGTGAACTGCCATCTGCACGATAACGACGGCATACTCGATTCCCATCAGATGCCCGGTACGGGAACTGTCGACTGGGAGCGTGTCCGCAAAGTTTTGAAAAGTGCGCCCCGCTTGCAGAGCATTCAGAATGAAAGTTCACCCGGTGATGCTTCGGTTGCCGAATATTGCCGCGTGTTCCGGAATATGTTCAACATGATATGAAAGAAAACATTATGGCAAAAAACGATTTTTATTTTGCTCAACTGACCGATGTCCATATCGGCACCAATCCGAAGCCCGCTGAAGCAAAATTGCAGCTGCAATGGGCGTTGAGTGAACTGCTCTCTTTTGAAAAAACTCCGGAAATTCTTCTGTTCACCGGGGATTTGGTCTGCAACGGCCGCCGCGATGAGCTGGAAGAGTTCAAGTCGGTGATGAAGAGCTGCACCATCCCGTGGCGCGCGCTTGCCGCCAACCACGACCTCTGGGGAGAAAACGATGATTCGGCGTGGCAAGAGAATATCGGCGATTTGCGCTGCAGTACCGTTGCCGGAGATTTCAAATTCATCCTGTTCAACGACATCACCGATCGCGGCGATGGTTGGAAAGTTTCCCCGAGTGAAGCTGATTACCAGTGGCTTACAGCTGAACTTGAAAGTGCCGGAGACAAAAACATCATCGTCGCCATCCACAATCCGCCGTCATCGGAATCCCATATTTACAGCCGTTGGAGCGATGCCGATGCCGGACGTTTTCTTCAACTTCTTGCCAAATACAACGTCAAGGCTTTGATCTCCGGAGATTACCACGTCAACGACGAATGGGAACGCGAAGGGGTGAAGATCATCAATACCGGCGCGCTGGTCGGAATGTTTTACAGCGGGCAGGGGAACTTCCCGGTGAAGCCGGGATACCGGCTCTTCCACTGGGATGGTGAAACTCTCCGCTCCTTCTGGCGGGAAGGCTCCTATTGGATACTGCCGCCGGATGTGGAAATGAAGCAGATGTACTGCGGCGATTTTCCGCTTTACAGTTTCAATAAGAGGCAGAATTTGTGGTGGCCGATACCGCTTTATGAACGCATTCAAGTTTCTGTGACCGGCTTCGGCAATGCCGGAACCGGCGGTCCGCGCCCCATTGTGCGGCCGATGCACGTTTTCGGTAAAACGGTCATCAAGGCGGATGTTTTTTCCACGCATCTCGACACCGCTGCTGTGGAATGGAGTTTGGACAACGAACACTGGTTCCCGATGACCAAAGTCTGGGATGGTCTCTGGCAGCAGTATGAGGCTGAATTTGATCCGGGTTCCCTGCGTAACGGAGAATACCTTTGCAAAGTCCGCGCTGTCGGCAGTGACGATTCCAAATATTACGATGCCGTGCCGGTGATGATTTGCGGTCCGCGCAATGCGCCGCGGGTCAAAGATGCGGTCTTTGCCGGAGCAACTCAGCTCTTTCAAACGATGCGGAACCCATACGACTGAGTTTCGGGAGACAAAATTGCGCCCACGCACTTGAAACTTCCGGTGCGCGGGCGTTGTTTTTTTTACTGTTTTAAAGATCGGAGAAATCAATCTTTGGTCGGGCGGAAATAAATTTTCTTCCACTCAGGATGGGTTTCGATCTGGTAATTTTTCCAGCTCAATGTCCGCACCGAACCATCGACCATTGTCGCATTGGAATCTCCGCCTGTTGGCGCATTTTTCCCGGTATTGTACATCGTCGGGCGGTGCCGCCAGCGGATCAGCGAGTTGGGATGTGACGGGGATTTGAACATCATGTGCTTGAACTGAAACAGCGAGCCGGTATGTTCCATCAGCAGAACGTGTCCCACGTTCCAGTTTGCCTGCTTTACAAAACGTGCAGTATAGCCGTCATAAGAACCGAACTCTCCGGCGGCGGTTATGCTGGCGGTCAGCATGATGCTTGCCGCGTAATCGCTGGCATAAGTTGCTTCATCGGGAACCGGGTTGCCGGGGCAGATCATCAAAGAGTCGCCGAAGCCTCTGCTCTTTAAATATGCCCGGGTGGGGTTTCTTTTGAAATATTTGAGATCGTAGAAAAGTTCCGGACAACCTTTGCCCGTCTCGTTGTTCCATGCCGCCGGGAACCAGGAATCGAAGTCTCCGGTGTAGATCGAGAAAAAGCTTCCGAGCTGCTTGAGATTGTTCCTGCAGCTGCTTTCTTTGCCGCGCGCCCGCGCATTCTGCAATGCCGGGAGAAGCATTGCCGCCAGAATAGCGATAATGGCAATTACGACCAGCAGTTCGATGAGAGTGAATGAGTGTGCGGGGGACAAAGGAAACTTTTTTTCACGGGAAAAAAAGTTTCCTCTTTCCCCCGCGCCCCCTTTCTCTTTCAAAAAAAGCGGGGTGTTTTGCTGCTCCCGTTGGTCGCAGCGGAACAGAAAACGCAATGATGAGATAGTAGAACTTACCAGTAATTCAATCAGCGTGAAGAGGGAACAGATCTGCTTACGTTTCATATCTTTTTTCCTTTGGCTGTTGTATCTTTTGTGTTTACGATATATTATATCACAATTTTTAATCTTTTTCCATATCTGAATCGAACAAAAAAATACCATTTTCTTTGCAGGCGGAAAATTGTTTGCCGGGGGAGGTTGAACTCCCCCGGCTTATCTCAAGGCTGGTATTCAAACATATTTTCAATGATGTGTATTCCGCCGCGGGGCTGGGCGAGGAGAAAGAGCTGACCTTTGCCCATCGTCCGGAAGAGCAGGGCAGGGGATTCGGTATTGTTTTTGTTCATCTGGGTCATCAGCACCCGCCACTTGTCGGGATACCTGGGGGATAAGGTGACGATGCCGCAGCTCTTATAAGTTTTCCGGAGATCATGCTTTGCCGTATTGAATTTCGGGTCGATGGTCACGGGTTTGAGGATGCGGTGCGGATTGGCAAGATTCTTGACTTCAAAGCTCTTATCTCCGAGACCTTTCCCGAGCATGTAGAGCCAGAAGTAGTTGTGGATGACCAGTTTTGAACCGTTTTCAACGGCGGGCGTGACTGTCTTTTCCCAGAACTTCCGGTCGAACCGGGTCTTATAGGGGTTGATATAGATCATGTCAACTCCGGTCAAATCAAGTTTGGCAGCTTCTTCTTCGCCGATGACCGTCATGAAACTCCAGTTGTTGTCAAAGAAAAATTTGCGGTATTTGTTGAACCAGGTGGCACTGGCACTTCCGGCGATCCAGACCAGCATCTTGGCTTTGCTGACATTCTTTCTGAAGAACATCACTCCGCCGCTGGAAATATCCTGATGCGCCGGTTTGGGGAAACCGATGGCATCCGGTTTGCTGTTGCGGATGATAAGGAAACGCCATGAGGATCGCGGTGTCACCTCGCCCATCTCGGAAAAGGGTAACGTGATGGTGGCTGTCCAGCGGTCTTTTTCCAATTTTATATGGCTCTCCCAGCGGGGGTTCCAGGAGGTGTCGTTTGCCATGGCATCGTAGCGGTTGTTTCCGGCAGTGACGACCAGATGGCGGTCGGAATTGCCGTCGCCGGTATCGACCATTATTTCAATGGAATCATCTTTCCAGACATCTCCGTCATGTTCCGTTGAAGATTTGCGCAGAGCTGCCATATCCGGTTCCCAACATACCGCCCGGATGTGGACACCTTTGTCGTCCCAGTAAACTTTGACGGAGGTTTTTTTGTCTCCGTTCGGGGCTTTTTTTGCTCGAAGCGGAAGAGAAAGAGCCTGATCGAAACCGGTCGCTCCGGGGAGGTAAGGGGGGATGACCGTGGGGGCAGTACCGGAAATTTTGAAATACTCTTCCCAGGTGCTGAACAGAATACTTTCCTGATTGACTTCCGCAAGGTGCTTTTTGTTTCCGGCGGAAACTTTCAATGCCTGATCGAGCCAACTGCGGCAGAGTTTCACGCGCCCGGCATTGAGAATGTGCTGCGCGGAGGCTGCCGGACTGCGGTAAAAATAGTTCGGATGAGCTTTCTGGTTTTCCCATGCTTTGGCAAGTTCACTGAAATATTTGAACATGAACGGAGCCGCTTTGGTGCCGTAAACCTTGCTGCACCACTCTTTCAACAGCGCGTTGACATCGGCATCCGGGTTCCAGCAGAGCTGCGCCCACATCCAGTTGGCAAGGCGGTGGATCTGCGGGGCAAGTTCGTGCCGTTTCAAATTTTTTCCGTAGTAGACGAGCATTTCGGTTTTTACCCGCACGGCGTTGAGGTCGCGGAAGGTGCGCATGGCATCGGCGGTGGCGTTCCAGTTGGCGACAAAGGCGGTGGGTTTGAAGACGTCAAACTCATAGCCGTAAATTCCGATGGCGGCTTTTTCTTTCCATCGCTTGATTTCGGCGAGGCTTCGGGCGTTGGTCGGACATTTGGGATCAGTGAGCTTGTGCGCGTAACAGCGGTTGTAATGGCAGTATTCCACATATTCAAGTTCGGAAACCTTTTGTTCCGGAGGCGTACGGTACTCCTGATAAGCGATACCGGCGAATTTCAACTTCGGGAACTCTTTCTTCAAGGCGGGGATCAGAGTTTTGCTGTAATAATCGTACCAGAAACCGGTACGGCTGCCGTGGGAGGAACATTTTTCACATTCGCAGCGGATGGTGGTATCGGCAGGAAAAAGGTTGAGAAGTTCGAGATTGTCTTTTCTGATCGTCTGGGAAATATTGTCCAAGACCTGCCGGGTGAAGCGCGGATTGGACCAGCAGCCGGCGATACCGGAAATGTTTCTGGCTCCGCCGATCATGGCAAAAAGTTCCGGATCGTTTTTGAAGTTTTGCCTGACATTGTAGACCCGGACGCGGTGACCGCCGCCGATGCGGTAAAATCCGGCTTTGTCCCGGATGGATGGGGTGCGGGAATCGCCGTTCAGGAAGTTGCGCGCCATCCAGATCTCCGTCGGAACATGGCGGTGCCAGTGGCAGGGGGACATCGCGCGGATCTTGAATGCGGGAGTGAAGTTGTAAGCAAGTTTCTCCGGAAGCGTGTAACTGCTGCGTTTCACGATGAATTCACCATCATCGCCGGGCCACAGCCAGCGGACACTCAACTGGTTCTGCAAAAAGGAGTAAACCGAATAAAGCACCGCCCGGGGAGTGTTGCCTGCCAGATAAAGGTCATTGCCGTGAGTGTAAACGGCAACGGTTTCTATGGCATCGGCTCCGGGAAGTTTGAAGCTGGATGCAAGTTTCGCTATTTCCGGAGAGGTGGCTGGAGTTCCGAGGCGGATGTTGAATTGCCCTTTCGGAGTTGGTTTGGAGAGAAAATCCGCTCCGGAAATCTTCTTCAAAGCAGATGCAAGTTCGCTTGCGGCATAGGTGATCTCATTGCCGGAATTTTCCGGAAGCACGATTTGCCATCGGGTTTTTCCATTTTCAAACAGCGGGGCGGCGGCCGCAGCAGCGAACAGAAGTACGGCACAATAAAAAGAAAGCCATTTTTTCATTTTGAAGAATCTCCGTTGAAAACTTTGAATAGATGCTGATAAATAGTATATCACACCAATCCCGCTTTTTCCATATCTGAAAGAAACATTTGAATACCATTTTTTTACAGATGTGAAAAAGCTGTTCTCCGGGAGATTTCACATTCAAGCGCGAATGCGGTGCTGCGTGAAGCCGGCAATTTTCATATTTCGGCTTCCATGACATAGTCCGTCATAAAGAAACCGTTGCCGATATCGTTGTCCTCCTGGTGTACCATAGTGAAGCCGTTGGCGGTATAGCACTTGATCGCATTGGCATTCTGCCGGTTGACATTGAGTCGCAGATAATTGAAACCTGCGCCTTTTGCCGCCTGCTTTACCAATTTGACAGCGGCACTGCCGATGCCTTGTTCCTGCTTTTCCGGGAGCAGATAAAGTTTATGCAGCTTGGCGACTTTGCGCACGGGATCACACTCTCCCCAGGCAAGGTATCCGGCGATCGCTCCGGCTGATTCCACAAAGCAGTAATGTACTCCTGCGCTGACCTCTCCGGAAATAACTTCCCCGGAATACATCATATCCATCATGTACGCAATTTGTTCAACAGACAGAATATCTTTGTAACAAACCGGCCAAACTGTTTCCGCAAGCTCTCTGACTTTCCCGTATTCATCTTTCTGAACCGGGCGCAATATGATATCGTTGTTCATAAGTGTCTCCGTTGAAAATCATTTGGTTCCGATCTGCGGATAACTGCCGAGAATTTTGAAGAATGCGGAATTTTGTTCCAGCTCCATGCAGGCATCTTTCACGTCCGGATCACTTTGATGTCCGAGCAAGTCGATGAAAAAGCAGTATTCCCAACCGGCTTGCTGCTGCCACGGGCGGCTTTCGATCAAAGTCAGCTGCAGCTGATTTTTCCGGAACGGTTCCAACGCTTCATACAGTGCGCCCGGACGGTTTTTTACCGCAAAACACAAACTGGTTTTGTCATTGCCGCTGCGTGCAACAGGGTGTTTGCTGATAACCAGAAATCTGGTGGTGTTGGTGCTGGAATCCTCCACATTTTCTTCAAGGATGTTCAAATCGTGAAGTTTACAGGCAACGGGCGTTCCCAATGCGGCGGCGAACTCTTCTTGCGCGGCTCTTTCCGCGGCGAAGGCGGTGCTGGTCATCTCCACAAGTTCCACTCCGGGAAAATGTTCAAGCAGATAGTGCTGGCATTGTCCGAGTACCTGCGGATGGCTGTAAATGCGTCTGATCTCCTCCCGTTTGCACTTTGCCATCAGCGAATGGTGGATACGGCAATACTTTTCTGCGGTAATTTTGACATCACTTTTCACCAGCCAGTCCATAGTGTAGTTGATAACTCCTTCGGCGGAGTTTTCAATGGGAACACAACCGTGATCTGCTCTGCCGCATTCGACCGCCCGGAAAACTTCCGGGATGGTCTTTTGCGGAACCAGTTCCGTTTGCGTACCGAAAATCTCTATCGTCGCCTGATGGGAAAATGTTCCCAACGGCCCCAGAAAAGCCGCTTTGAGCGGCCGTTCCAACGCCCGGAGCCCGGAAAAGATTTCCCGGTAGACGGCATGGAGGATCTCCGGTGTCACCGGCCCGGAATTGAGGGCTTGCAGGCGTTCCATCATCTTTTGCTGATAAACCGGATCATATACCGGCTGATTCTGCTCACGCAACTCTCCGGCAACATTTTTTGCCGCCAGAAAACGTTTGTTGAGCAGTGCTATCAGCTGAGCATCAAGTTTTTCCACTTCCGCAAGAGCATCTGATGATCTGTTCATGGGAACACTCCTTTTACAGCCATTTGTCTTTGTAGAGGGAAAGGATATGCAATGCCGTATAATGTGGTGTCGCCGCCGGTACGCACCGGGCTTCGCACGTTGAGGCAAACACCGCTTTGCGGGCGATGTTCATCTCTTTGAACGCTGCTTCGGGATCGGAAACATTCTGCAGGAACGGCGGCAGACCTTTCTTTATGATCCGCTCAAAAGCGACCTTGTCGTCCGTATCCAGCCACACCTTGAATCCAAGCTGTTCTCCGGTTTGAACGTCCACAAAAGGATTGCTTAAAGCTCCGCCGCCCAGAGCAATGACCATCCGTTCGTTTGAACCGGCAAGATCGCGCAGTACATCGGCTTCCAATTTCCGGAAGAACTCCTCTCCGCCGGCGGAGAAAATTTCCCGGACACTGCGGTTTTTACCATCTCTTTCCACGATCAGATCATCGCTGTCCACGAATTTTATATCAAGGATCGCGGCGATCTCTTTGCCGACGGTGGTTTTTCCGCAGTGCTTGATGCCGCAAAGGACGATATTCTGCGGCAGATCATGGCTCTTTTTGTAACAGAGCCAGGAGTCGCGCAAATCGCGCCCCAGAGCAAAGAGTTCAAAGAATTTGTTTCCGTCACCCTGAACCAGCGTGCGCCTTATTTCTGCCAGACGGTACTGGAATTCATCGAGTGCCGGCATGATCGCACCGCTGTTGGATATACAAATTTCCCGCCACATGGCAGGTGAACTTGAGGCGATACGGCTGGTATCCCGGAAGCCGGTGGCACAGCCGGAGTAATAACGGCGCTGTTCACCGGCATCGCTGCGGTCAAGGATGCTGCGGGTGAGTGCCGAAGCGATGATATGCAGCATGTGGCTGGAGTTGGCAACCAGGGCATCGTGGGAATCGCAGTCGATATCCTTTAAATTGGCGTTGAGATCTTTCCAGAAATTTTTTACCGTCGCCATGCCTTGGGCGGAGGAGTATTTTCCCGGGACGATCAGGATGTCGGCGTTTTCATAAAGTCCTTTCACGGCTGAACGCCAGGAACTTTTTTCCGTTCCCGCCATCGGGTGACTGCCGACGAAGTCCAGTTCGGGAAACTCAGCGGCACATTTGATGATACACCCTTTTACACTGGAGATATCGGTCATCACGGCACCGGGTTTCTGGAAATGGTGATACTTGCGGATAAACTCCATGGTCACCGGTATCGGCAGACAGAGGATGACGATATCGCCGCTGGCGATGGCATCTTCCGGAGTGGCATAGATCTTTTCAGCGGCGAGTTTCTCCGCCATCGCCTGACAGCCTTCGGGAGAACGGTTCCAGACGGAGACCATATATTTGCTGTGGTCGATGCTCAACGCCATGGAAGCTCCGAGCAGACCGAGGCCGATGATGGCAACCTCCGGGCGGTTGTCGGCGACCGGAGAAAGGTGGTCAAAACGGAATTTGAAATATTTTTCCAACAGTACGGCAGTTTGCTCCGGATCCAGATCGACAGTTTTGACTTTGCCGGTCTCCAGCGGTAAAACTGCCCGGAACTTTCCGTCGCCGTTTTTCTTGTCGCCTTTCATCAACGCGATGATTTTTGCGGTATCACGTTTGATCGCGGAGGTTGGGAAACTTTCGGGAGCGATGTTGTATTTTTCCAGAAGCTGATGCTGAAACGCCATTACGTCATTCCGGCAAAGTCCGAGTTCCTGAGCGATAAAAACGGCGATGTCCATTCCGATCGCCACCGCTTCACCGTGGGCGAGAGCAAAAGAACTCAAGTGTTCCAGTGCGTGACCGAAGGTGTGACCGTAATTCAAAAAGACACGCCCGGAATCGCCGCTTTCTTTTTCATCGGCGGAGACCACCGCCGCTTTGATCTCGCAGGAACGTTTGACGGCGAATCGGATTTTCTGCAAATCTTCAATCACTTCGGCAAAGGAGTGTTTCTGCAGTTCTCCGGCAAAATCCCGGTCGAGGATCATCGCGGTTTTTACGATCTCCGCCATACCGCTGGCGATTTCCCGTACCGCAAGTGTTTTCAAAAGAGAACAATCAATAACGACCAGCTTCGGCTGATGGAAGGCACCGACCAGATTTTTGCCGTGAGCGGTGTCAACGGCGGTTTTTCCGCCGACCGAAGAATCCACCATCGCCAGCAGAGAGGTCGGTATCTGGATGAAATCAACTCCGCGCATATAAACGGATGCGGCAAAACCGGTCAGATCACCCGTCACTCCGCCGCCAAGAGCGGCAAAGAGCGCGTTACGTCCCAGTTTGAGTTCGGCGGCGTAAGCGCAAAGTTTCATTGCGTTGTCGATATTTTTTGAAGCTTCGCCTGCGGGGAATACCCAGTGGAAAACGGTTTTTCCGGCTGAGGTCAAAGAGGAGGTTAGCTTGTCCAGATATCGCGCGGTGTTGCTGTCGGCAACAATAAGAACATTTTTCTGCGGCAACGCGGCAAATGCATCAACAACGGCATTGCTTTCAATGGAGTCGAAAATGATGTCATAACTGCGTTCACCCAGTTCCACGGTCACTTTTTCACTGCTGTTCATGGTTGTACACTTTCTTTTATGGAAACTCCAAGTCGGGAAAAATCATCGGCAAACGCCGGATATGTCACCTGACAACATTCACCATCCTTGATGAGTGTCGTTCCCTCTGCACCCAATGCCGCCACGGTCAACGCCATGGCGATACGGTGGTCGCCGTAACTGTCGGTCAACGCACCGTGCAGAGTTTTGCCGCCATGGATTATCATGCCGTCATCAAGCTCCTCTATTTCTGCGCCCATTTTGCGCAGTTCTCCGGTCATGCAGGCGATGCGGTCGCACTCTTTCAAACGCGCCTGCGGAACATTTGCCAGATGGGTCTCCCCCTGAGCGTAACAGCCCAGCACCGCCATGAGCGGCAGTGCATCCGGGGTTGCGTTCAAATCGAAAGTCCCTCCTTTGAGCGCGGATCTGCGGACGACGACTTCACCGTTATCGACGGTTATATCGCCGTTCATGGCGCGGACATGATCGAAAACTTTTTTATCTCCCTGCAAATCGTCAAAGTCCAGATTGGCAATACGGACCTCTTTCCCTGCGATGACACCGGCTCCCAGCGGGAATGCCGCCGTGGAGAAATCCGCCGGAATGATCCGGGAAAATGGTTGATAATGCTGGTTGCCCGGAATTTCAAAATGAAGAAGGTCGTCCGTGTATTTTACACAAATACCGCACCGTTTCAGCCAGTCCAGGGTGATGCGTACATAATCGGCTTCGTTGAGAAAATCCAATGTCAGAACGGAATCGTTTTCCGCCATGACCAGAGCCATCAGAAGTGCCGTCAGATATTGGCTGGTCGTTCCGTCCACTTGGGTTGAACCGCCTTGAAGCGGACCGGTGACAGAAAGCGGAGCAAAGCCGTTGGTGCTGGAACACTCTGCTCCGAGCGCACTCAAAGCGGCAAGTTCTCCTGCCATTATCCGGGTCCGCAAAGAGGAGTCGCCGTCAAAGGTGACCCTGTTTTTGCCCAGCGCGGAAACGGCGGTGATTATCCGCATGGTGGTCCCGGAGTTTCCGAGGTCGATGGTTCCGGCATTGGCGGTGAAATTTTTTCCGCAGCCGGTTATCTGCCAGAGAGAGGGTGTTTCATTGATCGTTGCGCCGAGGGCACGGGCGGCGGCGAGGGCGCTGCGGGTGTCGGCAGAATAAAGCGGAGCGTGTATCTCCGAAGTTCCTTCGGCAAGCAGTGCGGCGACCACCGCCCGGATGGTGTGGCTTTTGGAACCCGGAACGGCAATGCGGCCGGATAATTGTGAACAGGGGGAAATTTTCCAGATCATTGGATGGCCTCCATTTTTATTTTGCGTTTTTTCCGGTGACAGTTGCGGACATTTTTCATTTCAATCTTCCTGCATGATTTTTTTCAAAGAGGTGAGTTTTTTCGCCAGCTTGTCGAAGCTCTCCGGAGTAAGGCTCTGGGGGCCGTCACACTTGGCTTTGGAGGGGTCGTTGTGTACTTCGATCATCAAACCGTCAGCACCGGCGGCTACTGCTGCCATGGAGAGCGGAGAGACGAAATCCGCGATCCCGGCCGCGTGGCTGGGGTCGATCACGACCGGCAGATGGGAAAGTTTCTTGAGTGCCGGAACCGCAGAGATATCCAGAGTGTTCCGGGTGTAGGTTTCAAAGGTACGCACACCGCGTTCGCAGAGGATGACCTGATCGTTGCCGAAAGCCATGATGTATTCCGCACTCATCAACAGTTCCTGATAGGTGCTGGCAAGACCGCGTTTGAGCAAAACCGGCTTGCCTGAGCGACCCAGCTGCTTGAGCAGTTCAAAGTTCTGCATATTGCGGGCACCGACCTGAATGATGTCGATCTCGTCGAAGAGGTCAAGCTGTGACAGATCCATGATTTCGGTCACGATCGGAAGTCCGGTATCCTTTTTGGCTTCAAGGAGAAGTTTGATGCCTTCTTCGCGCATTCCCTGGAAGGCATAGGGGGAAGTGCGGGGTTTGAACGCGCCGCCGCGCAGGATTTTTGCTCCGGAATTTTTCACATCGCGGGCAACGGAGATGATCTGTTCTTCGCTCTCGACCGAACAGGGACCGGCGATGAGGGTGAGGGAATTGCCGCCGATGACGGCATCGCCGACGGTGATAACGGTGTCCATCGGATGAAATTTCCGGTTGGCGTTTTTGAAAGGTTCCTGGATGCGTCGGACTGCTTCGACGATTTTCAGCTGGGAGAGGCTTTCGATGTCGATCCGGGTGGTGTCGCCGACCAATCCCATGATGGTCTGATGTACACCTTCGGTGATGTGCGGAGTGACACCGTGGGATTTTACCATCTCAGCCAGTGTGTTCAGTTCTTGTGCTGTCGTGTTCTCTTTCAGAATAATAATCATTTTTTTTGTCCCGTATAATAATAGTTGTTTTTTTATTAAAAGAAAGAACCCCGCCGGAAAATTTTATTTCAGCGGGGTTCGGAAAACTTATACTGTATATGTCAGAACTGTTTCAAGCCGGCAACAACCTTTCCGCCCCGCTTTCTAAAGTAAAAAGCAAAGCAGCTGATAAAGTAAAAAAAGTTGTTGTTGATATAACTCATAGTCTGCACTTTTTTATGACTTTGAAAAATCACTGTACCTAATATAACATGAATCACCTGGATTTCAAGTTGAATTTTCAAAAAAAACTCAAGGAATATCCAAAAGGAGCCAAATTTTATATTTTGTTATTGTCTCATTTCTGGTGAAATCAAAACTTCGGCGGTGCATTGCGGCAATCTCGCGCCTTGCGTCGCTCGCCGCTCGTGCTTCGCACTCGACGGTTGCAGTCGATTTTCCGGAGACCTCGCTCTGCGGCATTCCGCGCACCTTCCGCCTTACTCATGCCTTGAGTATGGTAGTTGTTTAATACTTCAAAAAATCTCCCTGCGGCGGCGGGAGAGCCGCCTCGCTGCTCGTGCTTCGCACTCGACGGTTGCAGTCGATTTTCCGGAGACCTCGC
>JAFVZN010000007.1 GCA_017508135.1 Lentisphaeria bacterium
AAGGCGCGCTCCGGCAAAGCGAGATCACCGCCACTCCATCCGCAGCAAGGCGCGCTCCGCAAAGCGAGATCGCCGCCCCCCCCCTTACTTGGCGGCGAGAGCACGCAGTTCGTTGCGCTTGATCTTGCCGCTGGTGGTTTTGGGCAGCTCGGTGACAAATTCGATCCGGCGGGGATATTTGTACGGAGCAGTGTGAGTCTTGACGTAGTTCTGGATCTCTTTTTTCATCTCCTCGGTACCGACAGTGCCGCGGGTGAGAACAATGAATGCTTCCACGACCTGACCGCGAATCTCGTCCGGAGCACCGACGACGGCACATTCAAGAACGTAGGGAAGCTCCATGATAACGCTTTCGATCTCAAAAGGTCCGATACGGTAGCCGGAGGATTTGATAACGTCATCAGTTCTGCCGACGTACCAGAAATATCCGTCTTCATCGCGCCACGCGGTATCGCCGGTGTGATAAAGACCGTCATGCCAGGATTCAGCAGTTTTATCCGGAGCCATGTAATAACAGCGGAACAGACCGCAAATTTCATCCGGCTCACAGCGGACAACGATTTCACCGGTTTCGCCATTCTTCACCGGATTGCCGTCGGGGTCAACCAGTTCGATGGGGAACGCCGGAGAGGGTTTGCCCATGGAACCGGGTTTCGGAGTCATGCCGCGGAAGTTGGCAAGCATGACCGTACTTTCCGACTGACCGAAACCTTCCATCACCTTCAAGCCGGTGGCATTGTAGAACTGCTGGAAGACTTCCGGGTTGAGAGCTTCACCGGCGATAGTGGCATATTTGATACTGGAAAGATCGTAATTTTCCAGATGTTCCTTGATGAAGAAACGGTACATGGTCGGAGGAGCGCAGAAGGTGGTGATCTTGTTCCGGGAAATCTCCGTCATGATGTCCGTTGCATCGAAACGGTCAAAGTCGTAAACAAAGACGGCACTTTCGTTGAGCCACTGACCGTAAATTTTTCCCCATGACGCTTTCGCCCAGCCGGTATCGCTGATGGTCATGTGGAGACCGTTGGGATCGGTGTTCTGCCACCATTTAGCGGTGATAATGTGACCGATGGGATAGGAGAAGCTGTGTTCAACGATCTTGGGATAACCGGTGGTACCGCTGCTGAAAAACATCAGCATCGGATCGGTGGCCTTGAGATCGGCAGGACGGGAGAAGGTATCACCGTGCTTGTCATATTCCGCATTGAAATCGCGCCAGCCGTCACGCTGACCATTGACGATGACCTTGATTTCCAGAGAAGGAGAATCTTTCACGGCAGCATCGACATAATCGGTGACACCATCATCGGCAGTAGCAACGATAGCTTTGACACCGGCGGCGTTGAAACGGTAAACATAATCCTTGGTCAACAGCTGATTGCTGGCGGGGATGGCGATGGCACCGATACGGTGCAGAGCGTTGATAATAAACCAATACTGATAGTGACGCTTCAAAACGAGCATCACGCGATCGCCTTTTTTGATTCCCAAACTGGTGAGATAATTGGCGGCACGGCAGCTGTTGAGAGCGATATCAAAGAAAGTAAAATCGGTACGGTTGTGGTTTTTATCGACCCACGCCATAGCGAGTTTATCCGGATATCTGACGGCGAGAGCATCGACAACATCGTAAGCAAAGTTGAAGTTATCCGGGCAGTGGAACTTGGCATCGATCAGATGACCTTCTTCATCAAGAGTTTCGGTGACGAACTGCTGGCAGATGCGTTCACCGGCATCGAACTTGCGCACAGGATTGACCTGATGCGGACGTTCCGGGATGCGGGCATCGCCCTGAATGACGATGGCGAGAAATTCGCACTCATCGCAATCAACGGCGACGAGACCGTGCGGCTGGTTGCTGTCAAAATAGATGCTGTCACCTTCGCTGAGGATCTCCGTTTTTTCTCCCATCTGCACTTTGAGTTTACCGCGCAGGATGTAGTCAAACTCCTGTCCGGGGTGGACGGAAAGCGGGATCGGCTGACCGGGGAGCTGAGGTTTGGCTTTGACAAAAAGCGGTTCTGTGAGACGTTTTTTGAAATCGGCAGCGAGCTGACGGTAAACAAATTCGTGAGAACGTTCGATGGAAATACCGCTGCCGGCACGGTTCAGAGTGTAACTGGAAAGTTTCGGGCTCTCACCGCGGACGATAGCGTTCAGATCGACACCGAGTTTTTTGGCGCAATCATAAAGGAAAGAAAAGTGGCTGTCAACTTCTCCGGTTTCGTGGGCAATATATTCCGCTTCGGATACGCCGGTAACCTGAGCCATAGTTGCAGTAGAAATTTCCATAATCGTGCGGATTTCCCGCAGGCGTTCGCCAATCATTTTAGCCTGACTTTTCATCAATAGTATACTCCCGGTATTTTTAGCATTATTAAAATTATACATTCATCTGTATAATATATCACCAAAACAGCTGTTTTTCAAGTTTTCATAACAGTAATCTCACATTGCCGGCGTTGACGAACACGATGGTACGCAGCCCCCGGATCGTCCTTTGCCGGCTCAGATCACCGCCGCTGAAACCGCTTTTCGATTTCAGCCGGAGTCAGCGTTATCATCGTAGGTCTGCCGTGGGGGCAAAGTGTTCCCTGACGGCAGTGTTTCAAGTCTTCAAGAAGCTGGTTGAGCTCGTTCCCGGAGAGCGGATCGTGCGCCTTGACTGCCGCCCGGCAGGCGGCTCTTGCTATATTTTCCGGACGGACTGTCGTTTTCAGTTCGGCTTTTTCGTTGAGTTCCGCCAGCATATCGGCAAAAAATCCGGCTATATCCCGGCACTTTCCGAAAGTTTGCGGAATGGAGTTCAGCATTATGGTCGCTCCTCCGGCTGATTCGATATCGAAACCGAGGCGTTCAAAATCCTGCCGGTATCTTAAAAGCATGGATGCCTCCTGCCGGGGGAGTTCCACCACTTCCGGAAGCAGGAGCGGCTGCTGCACTACCGGATTTTTTTCTGCTTCATCCAGCAAACGCTCGAACATCACCCGTTCATGGGCGGCGTGCTGGTCGATCAGCACAAGTCCGGAATTGCTTTCCGCAAGGATATATGTGTCATCGTATACCCCTATTATTTTTGTCGGCCAGTTTCCGGAAAAACTGGCAGGTGCTTCCCACATCCTGCCGCTGCTGCCGCGCAGAGACGGTACTGCCGGAACCGGTTCGATTTCTGCCGGTTCTGCTTCGGCGGCGGGTGTCGGAATGAATTCAACTTCCTCTTCCCTGACCGGTTCAACAGGCTCTGGTATTTGGTTCCCTGGTGCCGGAACGGGAATATCCTCTTCTTGCGGCCGGACCGGTTCCTGAGCCGGCAACGGCAGTTTGGATGCCGGTCGCGGATGCGGAAGGGAGTGATCCTGCCAATCTTCCGGTCTGGGCGGCTGGTAATTGGTTGCAGTACACACTTCCCCCATTTTCCTGACGTTTTCCGGCTCAAAGCCGGTCAAACTGCGTTGTTCACACTTTTCGACATCGTAGCGGATCTCTGCGGCATCCAGCACCAGAGACAGGGGCAGTTTCCCGGTCACGGGCAAGTTTGCTGCTCCCGGCGGAACATTTTCACATTCCCGGTTGCGGCGCAGGGCGGCGGAAACTGCCGATGCCACCGCCCGGCTGATGACGAACTCCGATTTGAAACGCACCTCACGTTTCGCCGGGTGGACGTTGACATCCAGATCGTCCGGCGGCATATCTATGAAAATCACCACCGGATTGTAACGTCCGGGTTCAGCCAGAGTGGCATATCCCTCTTTTATTCCCCGGTAAACGGCCTGAGCTTCCACCGGTCGGGAGTTGATGAAAATCCTTTGATCGCGGCGGGACGGGCGGGTGAAACCGGGTGCTCCGATACATCCTGAGAGGTGGAGCCCGTTTTCAATATGTTCAAAAAAGAGCATCTTATCCACGAAACTTTTACCGAAAAGTTCCCGCAGCCTTTGCTGCTGTTGCGCGCACGGGGGGGTGTGAAAGGCGATCCTTCCGTCCAGTTGCAGCCGGAATCCGGTCTGCGGGTGTCCGATGGCGAGCATCACCATCATCTCTTCGATATGGTGTTCTTCGGTCGCGGCAGACTTGAGAAATTTTTTGCGTGCCGGAAGATTGAAAAACAGATCACGCACCTCAATGCGGGTACCGACCGGGGCTCCGGTCGGAGTGATTTCAATATCAGTTCCGCCGGAAGTGGTGATTTTGGTTCCTTCCGGAGCATCTCCTGTCCGTGTTATCATCGTAAAGCGGCTGACCGAGGCGATCGAAGGCAGGGCCTCCCCCCGGAAACCGAGGGTCATGATATGTTCCAAGTCGGCTTCGGACAAAAGTTTGCTGGTCCCGTGCTGTTCCAGTGAAAGCCGGGCATCTTCCTGGTCCATGCCGCATCCGTCGTCGGTGACTGCGATCAGCCGGCTGCCGGCGCGTTCGACTTCAACGGTGATGAATGTGCTTCCGGCATCAATGGCATTTTCCACCAGTTCTTTGACGACCGAAGCGGGGCGTTCGATGACTTCTCCGGCGGCAATGCGGTTGCTCAATGCCGTACTCATGACTTTGATTTTGCTCATAATCCATTCTCCTTTTGCGGCGGTGCAACTTTGAGCAGCAGTGTATCGACGTCGCATTGGATGGTGCAATTTTCGACACGGTTGCGGATAATGATGGCGTTATTGCGGATATTCCGGTTTCCCGGAGCGAGTTCGAGAGCAGTTGCGGCGGCATTTGCCGCATCATCGGGAGAGGTTTTGCTGAGCAGTACCGCCAGATTGTTGCGGGTGATCGCATCATCGGGGGCGGACAGTAAAATTTTCCGGCACTGTTCAATGGCTTTGGCGGAATCATTTTTTGCAAGTTCGCAGCAGATCAGTGCCCGGCGGGAAAAAAGATCGTCCGGAACGGCAAGCCGGATATTGTTTGCCATCAGTTCGGCGTTGGCATAATCCTGCCGTTCAAGCAGTTCTCTCAGTTGGGCGTGCCACTTTTCCACGGTGTTGTTTTCGTAAGCTGAGTGCGGAACGGCTTTCCGGTTTTTCTTGTCCGGGTGGGTATAAACCAGCACCAGCGTGACGACCAGAAGCAAAAAGAGTGTCACCAGCAGGATATAACGGTTGCGGATGTGCTGATCGGCTGATTTCATGAAACACTCTCCTTGAAGCGGTGGCAGCTGGCATGGTGGGTCGGAGAAAATTCAGTTTGCTCAGGAACAACAGAAGCACAGCACTTTTTGAGTGCTTCCGGGAGCTTTTCCATTTCAGTGCAGCGTCCGCAGAAGCGGCATCCGGCGGGGAATTTTCCCGGCGGCGGAACAAAGCCCGGAATGGTGTTGAGCTGTTTCCCCCGGTTGCCCGGAACCGGCAGAGCTGCCAGCAGTGCGGCAGTGTAGGGGTGGCGCGGAGAAAACAATACTTCATCAGCGGTTCCGGATTCCACGATCTTTCCGGCGTACATGACGGCGATGCGGTCGGCAAGGCGGGAGACCACTCCCAGATTGTGGGAGATGAGGATGACTGCCATCTGCCGTTCGCGGCGCAGTTGTTCCAAAAGTTCGAGTATCTGGGATTGCACAGTCACATCCAGCGCGGTCGTCGGTTCATCCGCGATGAGCAGTTCCGGGTTTCCTGCCAGAGCCATGGCGATCATCACCCGCTGCTGCATACCTCCGGAAAGCTCGTGCGGATAGGAGTTTATCCGGGATTCACTGCTGGTGATGCCGACCTGTTTCAGCAGAGAAATGATCTCTTTTTTGCGGTCGCGTATCTCCGGACGGTGAAGTTTCAATACTTCGTCGATCTGGTCACCGATCCGCATTACCGGATTGAGTGAAGCGGTCGGTTCCTGAAAGATATAAGCGATACTGCCGCCGCGTATTTTCCGCATTTGAGCTCCGGACAGTTTTTGAAGGTCGATATCTTTTTCTCCGGAGAAAAAGCGTATGCCTCCGGCACTGCACTTTGCCGGAGGTACCGGAAGCAGTCCGGTCAGAGCCAGACAACTGGCACTTTTGCCGCATCCGGATTCGCCGACCAGCGCAAGGATCTCACCCCGTTTGATGGAAAACGAGATTTGAGAAACCACCTCCAGATCTTTTTTTCCGGAAGTGAACGAAACTGTAAGATTTTTTACTTCAAGCAGTGTATTCATTTGCCAAAACTCCGTGTCATAATGCAAATATAGCACATTTTTAAGAAATATTCCACAAAAATTCATTCTAAAACTGGAAAAAACGCTGTTGGAGGTTATATTATCTCCCGTACAGGATTATTTTATTGTAAAACTCAACGATGAGGAACCAATGGAAAGGGTTTTTATCACTGGTCGCGGGCTTTTGACTCCGCTGGGAAACGATCTTGAGGCCAATGAAGCCGCTCTGCGTAACGGAACAAGCGGTATCACATCAATACCGGAGTTCGCAGAGGTAAAACTTGACAGTACGGTCGGCGGTATGGCAGATCATGAACCGGTCACCGAATTGATCGACCGCAAGACCAAACGTTTCTGTCCTCCGGTAGGGCTGATGTCGGTCGTCGCCGTGGAAGAGGCGTTCCGGGAAGCGAAAATCGCACTGGAGGATATCCCCGGTATGCGCATGGCTCTGGTCGGCGGACAGGCGGCAAGCAACTCCAGAGAGTTGCATGAAAATGCTGCCAAATATATTGAGACCGGCTGCCGGCTGCGGAGTATAAGTCCGTTTGCGGTTCCCCGTATCATGCCGTCAAGTGCGGTGAGTATTCTTTCGCTTATCTTTGGCATCAAGGGCGAGTCTTATGATATTTCTGCCGCATGTGCCACCAGTGCGCTGTCACTGATGCAGGCGGTGCGGCTTATCCGTTCCGGCGAGTACGACATGGTCGTTTCCGGCGGCGTGGAACAGCTGGATTGGCAGACCGCGTTGGGATTCTGCGCCTGCCGCGCGCTCTCCACGCATTACAATGACACTCCGGAAAAGGCGAGCCGTCCTTTTGACCGTAACCGTGACGGTTTTGTTCTTTCCAGCGGCGCGGCGTATCTGGTCCTGGAAAGCGAACGCAGCGTCAGGGCGCGCGGTGTCCGTCCCATTTGTGAAATAAGTGGTATCGGAGCCAACAGCAACGCTATCGACATGGTCGTTCCGGATGCCGATGCCAGTGCCGCAGTGATGAGTGCCGCTTTGAAAGATGCCGATCTGAGTATCAAAGATATCGGTTATATCAACACGCACGGAACGGCAACTCCGGTCGGTGACGGGGTGGAACTTGAAGCCATCCGCAAAGTCATCGGCAACAGCGGTGCGGTTCCGGCGATCAACAGTACAAAGAGCCAGACCGGACACATGGTCGGAGCCACCGGTGCGGCGGAGGTCATCTTCAGTTCGATCATGCTGGATAAGCAGTTCATCTCCAAATCGGTCAACCTTGACGAACCGGACGAGGCTTTCGGCTGGGCGGATCTGGTGCGCGAATACCGTGAAGGTGTGCGTTTCAACCATGCGCTCTCCAACAGTTTTGCTTTCGGCGGTTCCAATGCCTGTATTATTATCAGTCGTTGCGACTGAGGTTTAAAACATAAATTAAAGGAATTCACATCATGTCCAACATCCCCGATTCAAAAATCGCTATCACTCTGTACAATTTGCGTGAATATTGCAAAACAGAAGAAGATTATGCCGCAACTCTGGATAAAGTTTCCGCGATGGGTTACAAGAGCGTTCAGATCTCCGGTGTGCCGCTTCCGGCTGAAATCATCCGCAAGCACCTTGACCGTACCGGTCTTTACTGCTGCGCGACCCACGAAAGTCTGGCGACCATCTCCGGTGATCCCAAAGCGTTGATCGACCGTATGCAGACTATCGGCTGTACCTTTACTGCACTCGGCGGCCCCGGCGAATTTGATTTCGCCTCCATGGATTCGATCAAAGGTCTTGCTGATATTTTCAACCGTCAGGGCGATGCTCTTGCCGAAGCCGGTATCCAGCTCGGATATCACAACCATGCTCCGGAACTTACCCGCGTTGCCGGAAGCAGAAAGACCATGCTGGATACCTTTATGGAACTGACCGCCGGTCACAACGTTTACTCCGAACTTGATGTCCACTGGGTCACCCGCGGCGGCGGCAGTCCGGCGGCGTGGATCCGCAAATTTGCCGGACGTATCTCCGTTATCCACTTCAAGGATTTCACCATGCATGAAAAGGCTCCGATCTTCTGCGAGATCGGTGAAGGCAACCTCGATTGGCCGGAGATCCTCAAGGCTTGCGAAGAGACCGGTGTCCGCTGGTACTCCATCGAACAGGATCGCGAGGTTCCCGGTCGCGGCATTTTTGAATCGGCAAAAATTTCCATCGACAACCTTCGCAGCTGGGGAGTGAAGTAAGAAAGATTGATAACTTTTGATACACCGGAACCTGAGCGTTCCGGTTTATCATTATGTAAGCAGGGAACAGGCGGATGAATTTGATAGAGAAAATCACGCGGCGTGAATTGAAACTTGCTGTTATCGGACTGGGATATGTCGGCTTGCCGCTGGCGGTGGAGTTCGGAAAAAAATTTGCCACCACCGGCTTCGATGTCAAGCGGGCGCGGTTGGATATGTTGCGTTCCGGGGTTGACACGACGCTGGAAATTTCCGGTGAAGAACTCCGCAGTGCCGGACATTTGACCTTTACGGACAGCAATGAGGATTTGCGCGACTGTGACATTTTCATCGTCACCGTTCCCACTCCGGTGGATAAGTACAATCAGCCGGATCTGACACCGTTGCGGCGCGCCAGTGAGACGGTCGGTTCAGTAATGAAACCCGGAGCCGTGGTGATTTTTGAAAGCACCGTTTACCCCGGATGCACGGAGGAGATCTGCGTGCCGGTGATGGAAGAGTTCAGCGGTATGAAGTTCAATACGGATTTCTTCTGCGGATACAGCCCGGAACGGATCAATCCCGGCGACAAAGAACACACGTTTGTCAAAATCAGAAAAATCGTTTCCGGGTCCACGCCGGAAGTATTGGATGTGGTCGATGCACTCTACAAAAGCGTGCTTACTGCGGGAACTTACCGCGCCGGAAGCATCAAGGTAGCAGAAGCTGCCAAAGTTATTGAAAATTCTCAGCGTGATCTCAATGTCGCGTTTGTCAATGAGCTTGCCAAAATCTTCCATCTTATCGGCATAGATACCGCCGATGTGCTGGAGGCGGCGGCGACCAAGTGGAACTTTTTGAAGTTCAAACCCGGTCTCGTCGGCGGCCATTGCATCGGTGTCGATCCCTACTACCTGACCTACAAGGCGCAGGAGATAGGTTATCTGCCGGAGGTCATCCTCGCCGGTCGCCGGATCAATGACAGCATGGGCGAATATGTCGGACAGCAGATCGTCAAGCTGATGATAAAAGCAGGATTCCGGGTTCTCGATGCCAAAGTCTTGCAGCTCGGTATCACCTTCAAGGAAAATTGCCCGGATATCCGCAACTCCCGGGCGGTGGATGTGACCAGAACATTGCAGGATTTCGGCTGCAAAGTGGATATTTATGACCCGATGGCGGATCCGGATGAGGTGGCGGAAATCTACGGATTGAAGTCGTTCCGCAACATTGGCGGAATGGGAAAATATGATGCTGTCGTGCTGGCGGTCGCGCATGAACGTTTTTTCTCCATCGACCTTGAGGCGTTGAAAAATCCCGGTGCGGTAGTTTTCGATATCAAGAGCGTGCTGCCGCGCGACACGGTTGACGGGAGATTGTGATATGAAAAAGTTCGCGGTTGACGCGCTGTTTTTTGATTTCGACGGAACGCTGGGAGATACCAAGCCCGGTATTCATAAAGCATGGTACAAAACGATGGCTGAAATCGGTATCCCGTCGAAAACATTTGAAACCGATTTCCGGGTGGGACCGCCGGTCGATCAGCAGGCGAGGATAGTTTATCCCGACGGGAACGAGGAACTCTGGAAGAAAGCTGCTGATCTTTACCGGCACTATTACGATACTTCCGACATGGAAGGGGAAGTGCCGTATCCGTGGAGCGAAGAGATTTTGAAGAATGTGCTTGCAACGGGTAAGAAAATTTATGTTGTGACCTACAAGCGATTTTGTTCTACGGTGAAACTGATTGAACGTTACGGATTTGAAAAATATTTTTCCGGAGTTTTCACGACCGATATTTATCCCGGACAATCGTTATCCAAAGGTGAATTGCTGAAACTTGCGATCCGGGTCGCCAATGTCGCTCCGGAACGGGCACTGATGGTCGGTGATACGGAAATGGATATCCTGGCGGCACATGAAGCCGGATGTATGAGCTGCGGTGTGACGTGGGGATATGGCGCGATTGAAAAACTGTGCGCCGCCAAACCCGGATTTATGTTTGATGAAAACGAATTTACGGATAAGTACAATACATTGTTTGAATAACAAGGAACGTGAGATGATGAAGAAGAATTTGTCTGTGGCGGTTGCCTGCGGAGCATTGCTGCTCTCTGCGGATCCGGGGACTGAGTTCGGGAATGCCCCGGAACTGGAACATGAGTGTACCAGTTGGATGGTGTTCTCCGATCTGACAAAGAACAATACCAATATTCTGCACAAAAACCGGGATTCCAAAGCCCGGAAAGTTGTTGCATTTTTGAGTGATGCATCATCTCCACGCAAGTATATCGCTCTCGGCACTCCGGGATTTGCCAATATGGGGATCAACACCTCCGGGCTTGCCGGAGTGATGAACAGCGGAGAGATCTGTATCGATCAGCCGGATGCGGATAAGAGCAAAAAGAGCACTCCGCAAATCATGACCGCCGTTCTGGAATCGTGCGACACGGCAGCTCAGGCGGTGGAGAAATTGAAAGAGTTCATCAAAGCGGGCGATTACTGGCACGGTCCCAAAGGGTCGATCTTTTTCTTCATGGACCGTAATGAAGGATATATTTGCGAAACGACCGCGAAATATGTTTCAGTACAGCGTTACGACCACGGTTATGCTGTGAGAGCCAATATCTGGCAGAACCCGGGCATGTACCAGTTCTCCCGGAGTACGATCAAATATCATCTCAATTGCAGTGCCAGAGCGTTCATTGCGATTTCCGGTCTCAATCAGATGCTTGAAAAAGATGGCAAAATCACGCCGTCCGGAATTTTTGATCTTTCCCGACACTGGAAGATGCCGGAGGAATCCCCGGAAAAACGTTCTGTCTGCTTCGCAAATACCAACTCTACCGCCAGTTTGGAACTTGACCGACAGTATCCGGATGTGTTGTCCAGCGGTTACTTTACCATTGGACACCCCCGGCATACAGTCTATGTGCCGGTTCCCATTTGCGCGAAAAAACTTCATCCGGCGATGGGGAATGATGCTTGGGCGGAGATGACCTGGGAGCGTTACAAAAAAGAGGGATTGTGCGCCGAATTTCCGGCGGAATGGGCGAAGTTTGAGCAGGAATTTATGGCAAAATATGCGAAAGCCAAAGAAGAAGCCCGTAAACTTCTCAATGCAGGAAAACGAGGCGAAGCTATCGAGCTCATGAATACTGTAGCTGCTGAAATTTGGAACGGAGCTGTCAAGTTGCTCGGTTTGTGACCAGTGGCTTTGAGGGGGCGAGGAGCCCCCACATCAAGCCAGTGATCTTTTGTTTCGAACCAACCCTCCGCTCCAAGAGGTACTCCGCAGAGCGGCAGCCAACGCAAGGGGGCGTGGGGGCGAGGAGCCTCACATAGCGATCTGTAATACTCCAGAAAAATCTTCTTGCGGCGGCGGAGGAAGGGAAGATCACATTATTTTTTCCACGGATAAAAATTTTCTCCTCTTCCATCGCTGTATACGCGGTGGCGCATATCTCCGGCGTGGATTTTTTCAGCATCTTCCAGCAGGACAAAGGGGGGAGCGGAATATTTTTTACCTTTGCCGTAATAGTGTATCGCGTGTTTGAAGTTGCTGAGGTCAACGGTATCAGGGAAAGTTCCGCCATTCTCTATCGCGTAAGACTTGCACTCCTGTTGGAGTTTGTGCAAATAATTGTTGCAGACCGCGCGGCGGCTGTGTTCCCGAGAGCTGCACAAACAGGGCATGAGAATATCCAGCAGCAGGAAAATAAGCATTACAAGTGCCGTGTACTCATACCATTTTTTCAATTTGCCGTTGAGCTTCAATCCCCATGCGAGCGTTGCCAATGCCAGAATACATCCCCCGGCAAAGACGAATGGCGAATTGTGATGACCGTTCAGTGCCAGAAACTCTTCCACCGGATAACGCAGATTTTCCGGGATAAAGGTGAATTTCCCCCAAAGCTGGTACAGCGACTCTGCTGCGTACATCCAGACGACGGTCAGCACTGAGCCGGTAATCAAAACGATACCGGCTTTGTGTTTGGCGAAAAAGCCAGTGTTTCTGCCGTCGTCAGCCATAAGTCGCGTTACCTTGCTGTTACGGTCAACTCAAACGGCGCAACGGGCAAACCGGCTTGGCTGTACAGATTACCCAGCGGGAAACTGCTCCAGTTGTAGCGGACTTTGACCGGTTCCGGAACTTTTTTACTGGAAAGTACGACCGCATCGCCTGCGATTTCTGCTTTATCCGCCCAGAACCATTTGCCATCTTTGCCGCACAAAGCAAAACCTTCCAGCATCGCTCCGGGAGAACGGCGGATCAGCGCGGTGGCAGTGTTGTTGCTCTTTTTCAGCGGCAATTTTTCCGGTAACGCCGCCGCTTTCAAGCCGCCGTCCGTGTGGGAAAATGTAACTTTTACTTCATTTCCGCGTGCGGAGGCGGTTATTCCATCCGGACTTTTGAACGGAATTTTTTTACCGTAAATCTGCGCCAGCGCCTGCAGAGCCAGACGTTCGCCGGGAATCCGCTTTTCCAGCGGATGGAGGTCTCTGCACTCGCCGACATCGGTCAATACTGCCATGCCGGTGCGGGGAAGTTTCAACGCGTCGGTCTGCTCGCGCCGCAAATATGCCCAGTTACTGCATTCCGCCGGGTCCGCCACCGGCAGCTGGAAAGAGGGGAGCTGACAGAAGTAGAACGGCATATCTCCATTGCGGAATTTTTTGCGCCAATCGGTTATCATCGCCGAAAAAACTTTGCCGTAATCCGCGTAGCGGGAGGCATTGCCTTCACCCTGATACCAGATGACTCCGGAGAAACGGAACGGTATCAGCGGATGGATCATCGCATTGTAAAGGCGATACCACTGGCGCGACGGCATCGGCGCGCTGCCCGGCGGGCGCGGGCGGGATCTCAGCATCTCGTTCCGGCATACCGGGAAACTTTTTTCCCGGTATATTTCCCACCCCTTGCCGTCGATAGTGCAGCTTCCGAAACGGAACGGCTGCGGCATGTGCATCCGGTCATGGGATACCCAGTAGCGGACAAGGATCTCATGGGGTCCGGCAGTAAATTCTCCCGGGCGGATATCAACACCGAACTGTGCGCAGCTCCAGGCTTTTTCCACTCCGCCATCCAGAACTTTTTTGCCGTCGATGAAAATTTTGATCGGCGCATAAATGCGCCCGAGGTAGATTTTGAAGCCGTTTTTGACATCTTTTTCCGAGAGCACGATGCGGTTGCGTAGCCAGCAGATACCGCCGCCGGAGATGTCGCCGGAGTGGGGTTCCCAGCGGAGATCGGCAGCGGGGAGCTTTACCGGGATGTCGGTGCGCTGATACTTTTTCTCCCATGCGGCTGTTGCCTTGAGAAACTTCTGCAGCCGGGCAGGGTAGGATTTCAAAGCATCCATACGGGTTTTGCCGATTTTTACAGTTTCGGGGAAGGGGGCGACACTCTCTTTGCTCATCCACCCCTCAAGCGGAGTTCCGGCCAAACTGGCACTGACGATGGCAACGGGAACGTTCAAAGTCCTGTTGAGTTTTTCGGCAAAAAAGTATCCGACTGCCGTGAACTCCCGGCGCGTTTCGCTGTCGGCGATGACCCATTTGCCGCGCAGTTCGGAAAGAGGTTCATCGGAGTAGGCGGTCTGGACGATAAAAAAACGGATGTTGCGGTTCGCCGGGCGTTTGCACTCTTCTTCTCCGCCGATCGCCCGGGGGAGTTTGAATGCCATATTGCTTTGACCGGATGCCAGAAAGACTTCTCCCGGAATTACATCCTTGATGACCATATCGTTGATATACAGATTTTGCGGCGTTGCGGGGAAGTTTTTCAAGTTCAGGGCAACTTCCCATTTCCCATCTGTTCCGACCACCGTCTGCCGGGTTTGAGAACCGAATTTGACTGTGACCTTTTCGCCGGGAGTTCCCCTCCCGAAAACCGGAACATTTTCCCGTTTCGCCAGCACTGCTCCGTCTGAAAAAATCGCCGGAACCGTGACTGCTGCCAAAGTTATTGCGCCTGCAAAAGCGATCACTGTTGAGAAAAAAATCTTTTTTATCATATTGAACTCCGTTTTTTGAAACTCGTTTAGGGCAATATACATCATATTTCCGGAAAATTCAAGTGCCGGTCCGGGAGGCGGAAGATTTTTCCCGTCCATAAAAGCCGGAGGGAAGAAGTTTATGTAAAGGGTGCTTGTAATTTTTTTCCACGGTGTTATATTAACAGAAATCAAAAAAAACTGTCAGGGAGTTTGAGTTTTATGCTGAAGAAAGTGTTGTCCGGTATCGTCATTCTGTTCTGTATCATCGCGTTTGCAGAACCGGTGATCTACCGGGTGGGCGTGAGAGAAAATCTGGAATTTCTCGAAAAAGGCCGGAGTGAGCGTATGGATCTTTACTATCCCGCCGACCCGCGCCCGGGAGATAAGTTCCCCGGTATCGTCATCATCCACGGCGGCAGCTGGTGCCGCGGTATCCGCAACGCTGAACGCGAGATCAATATCGGATCCAATCTTGCCCGCATGGGATATGTCTGTATCAGTATAGATTACCGGTTGGCAACTCCGGGAAATTTGAAGAAATACGGCAAAACTTTTCCGGTAAATATTCAGGACTGCAAAAAAGCGGTTCAGTGGCTGAGAAGGAATGCGGCACAATTGCACCTTGCCCCGGCAAAAATCGGCTGTATCGGCGGTTCTGCCGGCGGACATCTTGCCGCACTGCTCAGTGTTGCAGGTCCCGATGCCGGTCTGGAACCGGAATGTACCGGAACTCCGGTTGACAGTTCCATTCAGGCATGTGTGAATCTTTACGGTGTCATGGACTTTGCCGGATTCAGAACCAATTCTGCTATCAGTGCTTCCCGGAAACAGGTCATGGGTTCAACGCCTCAGACCGATCGCAAAGAGTGGCTTCGCTTTTCTCCGGTGGATCAGGTCGATGCCAATGACCCGCCGATGCTGCAAATTTACGCTTCCGCAGATAAGCTGGTACACTTCCGGCATGGAGAGCTCATGAAGCAGGAACTGGACCGGCGCGGGGTGTATAATGAATATATTCTGCTTGACGGCTTCGGTCATGTTTTCAATTTGCAAAGATGGCGCGGCAAGGAGCTGCCGAAATTTGTCCGTCAGCGGGTGCTGGCATTCTATGACCGTTTTCTGAAAGGTCTGTCTCCGGCGGAGGCGGAGAAGCGTTTTGTCGCGCTGGAAAATTTTGAAAAGGCGCACCCGGAAGCTGCTTACTACGGTGTTTCCAAGCTCACTTGCGGCGCAGTGGAAAAATCCGGCTGCGGAATTTCTGTTGCTTCTGCCGGGAAGAAAAAACTCTTTGGAGCAGCATTCGATGCAAAGTTTGAAAAGCTGTCCGCGCTGCCGGGCGTTGATTTAAGCGCAGGTAAAACGGTGATCGTTTCCGGACAAAGAGGAGCTGACGGATCGCTTGAATGTGAAAAGATCATTTTCCCCGGCAGAGATACCAGAGGCATCTCCGGAGTGCGCGGCAAACTCCGGAAAAAAGGAGAGGCGTGGATGCTGGAAGTCGGCAAAAATAAAATGGTCAAATTGAATATTTCCGCCAAAACCCGTGCGTTCCGCACTGTGCTGACTCAACTTCCGGAAATCAAAGCTGGAAATCAGGTCGTATTTCTGCAATCCCGGGATTACGGCGATCTGCATAAAATATTCTACGCTCTCTTTGCCGAATAAAATTATACATTGTTACTGCGATGTGATTGCATGACGATTTCTCCTTTGGTTGTTTAAGGTTGAAAATGAGCGGTAAAATGCAATAAAGTGAAATTGGATGGAGTTTTTTTTGCGTAAACTATTGATTTTCAGGGGATAAAAAGGTATAAAAATGGTCGGGACAGGGGGATTTGAACCCCCGACTTTCTGCTCCCAAAGCAGACGCGCTGGCCAGACTGCGCTATGTCCCGATATTCATTTTATATAAAATAACTCCATTATTGTGAGATTTCAACTGCTTACAGGCAATTTTCCTTTGAGAAAAATATGAAAAAATACGGAATCAAAAGCATTGCTGCAATCGGCGGATGCAGTGTGAGGCAAGGTCGATGTCAAGTCGAAGCGGTAACGAAGGATCCGTCTCCGCTTTCGCTCCGCCGGGACAAGGTGTACTACTTTAAACTACCTTACCCGCAGTTATGAGTACGGCGTAAGCCGCACGGAATGCCGCAGAGCGAGGCCTCCGGAAAATCGACTGCAACCGTCGAGTGCGAAGCACGAGCGGCGAGGCGGCTCTCCCGCCGCCGCAGGGAGATTTTTTTGTGTAAACAAACAACTACCATACTCAAGGCATGAGTACGGCATAAGCCGCACGGAATGCCGCAGAGCGAGGTCTCCGGAAAATCGACTGCAACCGTCGAGTGCGAAGCACGAGCGGCGAGGCGGCTCTCCCGCCG
>JAFVZN010000027.1 GCA_017508135.1 Lentisphaeria bacterium
CAACAGTCACGGGAAGGCTCTTGAGGGAGGGGAGTTTGAGGGGAGGGAAACGCAGTGTCCCGCCCCTCTCCGCTTTCTTTCGCAAGAAAGAAAGCTTTGCAAAGAAAGCGAACTGTCGCGCCGCTCCGTTGTCGCGGCTTGTTCGACGCTTTTTTGGAAAAAAGCTTTGCAAAAAACTCAGTGGAGTAACACCCTCCACAACTTGTGTGCGCAATATGTTGTCAACCTATATCGGGAACAGAGCTATATAAAAAATGGCGCCCGCTGCGCGATTCGAACGCGCGGCCTGCTCCTTAGGAGGGAGCCGCTCTATCCAACTGAGCTAAGCGGGCGCAATTTGTTTTTTTTAATTATATGCCGGATAAGCCGCCGGTGGTATCGGGGCATCCGGATCGGTTCTCCGTTTCGGGAGTGCCGGTACGTGTTTGAGTTGAAATGTTTTTTCTGCCCGGTAGTCCGTCACGGAAATGGCGTTCCCATCCCGGCGGATGCCGTAATAGAAATTCCAGTTCCGTGCAGTTTCCCGATCCATTTTCAAAACCAGTGAATTATCATCTTCGATTTCATACTTGCCGCCCCAGTCCCAGTAACCGTTTTCAGTACCGGTCTCATCATGGGGGTTGCGCAGCCGGATGATGATCATATCCCCGTAAACAGCGGCAAAATCTCCGCGCCCGGACATGCCGGTCTCATATTTGCCGTTTGCCAGATGTACCACCTCGCAACCGGTAAAAAGTACCACTGCTGTTATTGCGCAGATAAACGCGGAAATTTTCATATGCACTCCTCTTATCAAATAACGATGTTGACCAGACGGCCCTGAACGAAGATAACTTTTTTGGGTTCTTTTCCGTTCATTGCAGTTTTTACCGCATCATCGGCAAGTGCGATCGCTTTGGCAGTGTCGGCATCGCAATCCACCGGCATCATCAAACGTGCTTTGGGTCTGCCGAGTACCTGCACGAGGATCTCAACTTCACTGACCGCCAGAACTTTTTCATCAAATTCGGGGAACTTCTCGTAAGCCAGAGTTTCTGAGTGACCGAGATTTTCCCAAAGTTCTTCGGCAAGGTGCGGCGCAAACGGAGCCAGCAGCAGCACGAATTTTTCCGCAGCTTCCCGGGGCAGGGTATCCAGCTTGGCAAGTTCGTTCAGACAGACCATCATGGCACTGATGGCGGTGTTGAAGCCGAATGTTTCAAGGTCGGCACCGACTTTTTTGATCGCAGCATGAACCGTGCGCTCGATCTCTTTGCTCATGGGGACATCGGCGACCGGAGTAAGTCCGATCACGCGGTAAGCCTTTTTAAGGAAGCGGTGAACGCCCTCTACACCGGCAGTGTTCCAGGGTTTGACTGCTTCCAGCGGTCCCATGAACATCTCATAGAGACGCATACTGTCTGCACCGTATTTGGCTATGACATCGTCGGGGTTGACCACGTTGCGCAGACTTTTGGACATCTTGGCGGGAAATTCCACCAGAGCCTCTCCATCGCTTTTGCGTATCGGGCCTGCGGCAGTGAACTCCACCTGATCGGTCGGAACCAGTGCGCCGCGGGAGTCTTTGTAGGAAGTACCCAGAATCATACCCTGATTGACCAGTTTGGTAAAGGGTTCTTTGCAGTGGACATAGCCCAGATCGTAGAGGACTTTGTGCCAGAAACGGGCGTAGAGCAAATGGAGAACAGCGTGTTCCGCACCGCCGACATACAAATCGACGGGGAGCCAGTATTTTTCCAGTTTCTTATCCCATGCCGCTTCAGTATTTTTCGGGTCGATGTAACGCAGATAGTACCAGCATGAACCTGCCCACTGGGGCATGGTATTGGTTTCGCGGCGGCCCTTGCGTCCGGTTTTGGGGTCAACATAGTTGAGCCACTGTCCGGCTTTGGCAAGCGGGGGTTCGCCGGTACCGCTGGGTTTGAAATCCGGCATTTCCGGCAGAGCCACGGGAAGATCTTTTTCATCGACCAGTTCCACAGATCCGTCTTCATAATGGACGATGGGGAATGGTTCGCCCCAGTAACGCTGACGGCTGAAGAGCCAGTCGCGCAGTTTGTATTTTACCGCCTCTTTGCCCATGTTGCGTTCCGCGAGCCATTTGGTGGCGGCGGGTTTGGATTCTTTGACGGAAAGTCCGTTTACATCCAGGCCGTCATCATTGGCGGAGTTGATGAGTTTGCCCTCGCCGGTCCAGCAGGCTTTGCCCGCGAGGACGGCATCAATATCCACACCCTCGGCTTTGGCAGCTTCAGCATCCGGGGAAATGATACACTTGATCGGCAGTCCGAAAACTTGTGCGAACTCAAAGTCGCGGGTATCGTGAGCGGGAACCGCCATGATCGCGCCGGTTCCGTAAGAGATCAACACATAGTCGGAGATCCAGATCGGGATCTGTACGCCGTTGACCGGATTGGTGGCATAAGCACCGGTAAATGCACCGGTCTTTTCGGTTGATTCAGTACGGGCAAGGTCGCTTTTCATAGCGGCGGCTTCGCGGTAGGCATTGACAGCGGCGCGGCACTCATCGGTGGTAAGTTTATCCACCAGCGGGTGTTCCGGAGCCAACACCATGTAGGTCGCACCGAAAAGGGTGTCCGGACGGGTGGTGTAGACGGTAACATTTTCGCCGCAGGCAGTTTTGAAAATGACCTCGGCACCGGTGGATTTACCGATCCAGTTGCGCTGCATTTCTTTGATGCCCTCGGGCCAGTCCAGATCATCGAGGTCGTTGAGCAGTCTTTCGGCATACTCGGTGATTTTGAGCATCCACTGTTTCATCGGGCGGCGTTCAACCGGGTGGTCGCCGCGTTCACTTCTGCCGTTGATGACCTCTTCATTGGCAAG
>JAFVZN010000028.1 GCA_017508135.1 Lentisphaeria bacterium
ACTGGTGGCGCGGCGCATGGCGCACGCGCGTTTTGCTTGCGCAAAACAAAATCTGACAAAATCACTTTTTCAAAATCTTATTTTCTTCCGCTGCAAAAATTGAAAAAACAAACTTTTTTCTTATTTTATGGGATATCTGTGATTTAAAAAAAGTAATTTTGTCAGATTTTGCAAAGATCGCACAATACCATGATCGCGACCGGCGGCTCCCGTCCTTTTCCGCTTTATCCTCCGCAGCCCCGGGCTGAGGAGGATGGTTTGATTTTTATGGGACAGCTGTGACTTTTTGTCATTACCCGTCAACCCCTTGTTTGACAGAAACTTGACTTATAAAAGATTTGTGCTATATTATTTGGTTGCACGAGCTATATCGTGCCGGTGTTTTTTATTTACGTTCCAGGTTGCACGAGCTACATAATATAACAGAGGTGATTTTCATGATAAGATGCAAAGACATTGCCGAGATGGTCGGAGTCTCCAGACAGGCAGTGACGGCGGTTCTCAACAACAGCCGTCCGAACTGCGTTTCCGAAGAGAAACGGACAGAGATACTCAAGATCGCCGCACAATACAATTATCGTCCCAACCACGCCGCCAAGGTCTTGAAAACCGGCAAAAGCAACATCATCGGCATCGTCATGCCGCCGTGGAGCAACCCCTATATCGCCGAACTTTGCATGGCATGTCAACGCGCTCTGGCAGAAAGAAATTACACTCCGTTCTTCACCATCGACAACAATTTCAATCCGGTTCCCGGAAATCTGGAACAGCTGCTCTCTCTGCAAGTTGCCGGAATGATAACCGTCTCCTCATCACTTCTGCCGGACAACATCGACGTTCCGGTAGTCAGCTACTTCAATGATGATCCCCGTTTCGACAGTGTCTGCACCGATGCGGAGCAGAACTCCCGGATGATAATGGAGTATCTGAAAAAATGCGGACACCGCAAAATCGGTTATCTGGGCTATTTCGACCGCAGGCAGCAATACCTGACCGCCGAAGCCGAACGCGGCGACCTTGAATTTCCGGAACACTGGCGCATCGGTCAGCCGCATCCGCTGAATGAGGATCTTTTCAACACTCTTCTGGAAACCAACCATGGCAGAGAACTCCCCACCGCGCTGATCGTTCACAATGATGCTCTGGCGTTGAAAGTGATGCGCCGTATCCATGATATGAACTACCGCATCCCGGAAGATTTCAGCATTATCGGTCACGACAATATCCCCTTTTGTGCCAGCATGATGCCGGGCTTGACCACGATCAGCTTCGGCACTCCGGAAACCATCGCCGATACCATGGTCGAACTGCTGATGAAACGGATAGCCGACCCAGCCCGTCCCCGGGAAAAAATTCTGCTCAAACCGGAATTCTTTGAACGCGAAACAGTTGCCGATTTAAACATATAATATCAAAAACAACAGGAAAGTGGAAATGAGAAAAAAGATATCATTCACCCTCATCGAACTGCTGGTCGTGATAGCCATCATCGCGATCCTGGCGGCGATTTTGCTGCCGGCATTGCAGAGTGCCAGAGAGCGCGGACGGAGCGCGTCATGCATCAATCAGGTGAAACAAATCACGATGGCACTGCAATCTTATGCGGATGCCAATGACGGCTGGGGTCCGGTTCCGGAAGCAACCGAATTTACCCGCTGGCCGGCATTGCTCTACCTCTCAGGCGACATGACCGATCTTAAAACCTATATCTGTCCTTCTGCCACCGCCTACGCCCACGCGGATTATGTGCTCAAAGCCAGCGGAAAAAGCAAAGAAAGTTTGCTCACCGCCTCCGGCAAAACCTATTTCAACTACGTCCACTACACGGTGAACCGTTACTTCATCGCCTCTTCGGACACCACGGAACTGCGCAAGATGAACAAGGCATCCGCGCCGTCACAGAAGATTCTGGCAGCGGACAGCTGCGGCGATCCTGCCAATCCCACCAACTATGATGCTATAAGCATAACCACCCGCCGCGGTTTGAGTTCCGGATTCTTTTCGACGTATGAGTCGAGCTTGAAATATTTAAGCCCGTTCATGGTCCAACGCCACTCTCTCGGTGCCAACGTGGCGTGGCTCGACGGTCACGTTTCCTGGGAAAAATACGCATGGCAGCGTTATCAGGTTTACCCGAATTCCAAGAAGTACAACTGGGACCCGCTGGAAAACCGTCCTGACAAATAAAGGAAGCAGTGATAATGAAAAAGTTTTTATTCAGCATGGTAATGATCTCTGCCGTCATCGCCTCCGGAGCCGTCGTTCCGCTCAAGTCGTGGTCGCTCCCCGCCGGAACTGTCAAAAGCGATACGGAGATAAAATTTTCTGCCGGAAAAAACAAAAACGGCAACTTGATGTGGGCACCGTTTCAAAAGACCGGAAACAGCAAAGTCTGGAAAATTTCCGTCAAACTCTCCGGTCGCGGCAAACTTCAAGCATCTCTCGGCTGTTATGATACCGCTAAAAAACGTTTCCTCACCCGCCATCCCTTTTCAGAAGAGACCCGCAAACTTGATATTGCCGCTCCCGCCGAACAGGTGTGGTATGTAAAGTTACCGCAGTTAAACGAACCAATCGGCTATGTACGTCCGGCATTGCGGGCAACAGCCGGAGAGTTCTCCATCCGGGAGGTCAACATCGAAGCGTTTGAAAAAATGCCGCTGTTCGAAGAAAACATTCCGCTTGCCAAATTTTCCCTCCCTGCAAGTGCAAAATTTTCCGGAAAAGAAATCAACGTCATTTGCCGGAACAGGAAAAACGGCGAACTGCTCTGGGGACCTTTCCGCACTCCCGGTGAAGCCAAAGTCTGGCAGGTAACTGTGGAATACATCGGACGTGGCGATCTGCAATGTTCTCTCGGCTGTTACAATGCCAAAAAGCGTTTCATCACCCGTTTCCCGTTTGCCAACGGCAACCGCGAACTCAACACGGTCGACACCAAACAGGAGACCTGGTATCTCACTCTGCCGCCGGGCAGCAAAGATATCCAATGGATACGCCCGACGCTCCGCATCATCTCCGGAGAATTCACCATCAAAAGTGTTCGCATAAAAGAGCTGGATGCCAAACCTGCCGTCGAAAACAAACTTGATACATCTGTAACTGTGCCGGGGGAAATTCTCCCGGTTTATTCTGAGCCGAACTTGTTTCCCGGCTTTGCCGAAGCAGGACAGCCGGTTTCCGGACTGAAAAAAGAGCTGGTTTTGAAAAACCCCAAAAACGCCTCCCGCGTTTTCCGCCTGAGCCCGCCGATACCGGTCCAAAGCGGAAAAACCTACATCCTGACCGGACTTTATCACACTCACGATCTCAAATTCGGCAACCGGGGCAGTCTGCTCGTTCTCTCCGAAGATCAGGCAAAGAAATGGCCGGCTTCTCTGGACAGCTTCAAACCGTACAGCCCTTTGTGCATGGGGGAACTCGTCAACCGCCCCGAGGGCGAATGGCAGCGTAAAACCGCACTTTACACCGTTCCGGATAAAGTTAAAACCGTCCGTATCGGAACCTATTTGAGCGGCAATCCCGCTTCGATAAAGTGGCGCAGTATCTACTTCGGCCTCGGTCCGTGGGATAAGGATAACCGCATCCGCGACTATGACCTCACCCGCCACTATCGCGTGAATACCGCTCCGCTCCCCCAAGCCAAAGTAGACGAACTTCTCGCCAAACGCGCCGATGCGACCGCAGAAATATTGCCGGGAAACTATCCGCGTATTCTCATCAACGGCAAAAAAGAGCTTCCGCTGATTTATTTCGGAGATGCCTTTGAGTCGGCACGCAACAAAACAGTCGCGTTCCAGCAGGCGGGCATCCATTTGCAGATCATTCCGATCTTCCGTAAAGATTACTACTGGGTCGGAAACAAACAATACCGCTTTGACCGTATCGACCGCGCCATTATGGAAAATGTCCGGCGCAACCCCAACGGAAATTTTATCATCGGTATCAACGTTTCGCCCTACAAGAGCTGGGCGACCGAGTTCCCGACCGAAACCGCCGTCAACCGTACCGGCAAACAACAAGTCAGCCGTCACGGCAGGAAATCTCCGCCCTGTTTGTACAGCAAAGTTTATCAGGCACAAGCCAAAGCGTATATCCGCAGTGCCATTGAACACATGAAAAAACAGCCGTATTACAAGGCGATCGCCGGATTTATGATAACCGGTAACGAGGACGGTCAGTTTTACTATCAGGTGAAATACGGCAGATATATGGATGAAGCCTATCCGCCGTCAGCCCTTGAACCGTTCCGGGAGTTCCTGCGCAAACGGTACAACAACGATGTCAACGCATTGCAAAAAGCGTGGAACCGCCGCAATATCACCTTTGAGACCGCCGCACCGCCGCGGGTGCTGCGCCCGCTGAACACCTTCTTCTGGGACCGTTCCAAAGATATGGCGTACTGGGACACCTCCGTTTTCATGAACGAGGGCATGGGGGAGTTTGCCGATGCCATGTGCATGGAAGCCAGGCGCGCCGCCGGGAAAAAGGTCATCACCGTGATGTGGTGGGGGCGCGGCGGAGAACAGTTTGTTCAGCCGCACTTTGCCCAGACTAAAGTGGTTCTCCCGGGCAAAGGGATGGATTTGATGGGCGGTCAGCCCGGATACTGGGGCGAACGGGAAAACGGCAATATCAGCTACTATCCCCATATTGTTGACTCCGCGCGTTTGAACAACAAAATACCGATGATCGAAGCCGACTTCCGCACCTGGACGAGTGTATTCAAAAACCTCCGGATCGACTACCATGTTTCGCGCTACTGGACGCCGGATGCACTGCGGAACGCGCTCTTCCGGGAAGCGGGAAAACTCTTCAGTGTCGGCGGCGGGATGTGGTTCTACGACATGACCGCCGGATGGTTCAACGATCCGCGCAGTATGAAATATGCCGCTCAGCTGAAAAAAGCCGCCGATAAACTTGCCGCCAACGATGCACCGTTTTCACCGGCGGAGATCGCGCTGGTCGCGGATGAAGAGAACTTTCTGGCGACCTCTGAACAGCTCCACTGCTGGAATGGTCCCAACTTCCATTCTGTCCGCAAGCCGCAGCGTTCCATGATGCGCGCCGGGGTGAAGTATGATTACATCTATTTGAGCGACCTCATCTCCCGCAAAATGACTCATCACAAAGTCTACTGTTTCCTCAATCTTTACCATATCACGCCGGAAAAAGAGGCGTATATCAACTCTTTGCGTAAAGACGGCAAGGTTCTGGTCTGGGTCTATGCCCCCGGATACAGCACCGACAACGGTCTGAGTACGGCCAATATCAGCCGGATAACCGGTATCAAGGTCAAGACCCTCTCCCCCGGAACGCAGAAAGCAGTCTTCGTTGAAAGCCCGGTTTCAACCGGACTTTCCGGAAAAGAGGCGGGATTGGATAACGCCCTCGGTGCGCTGCGCTTCGCCGTCACCGATGCCGATGCGCAGCCGATCTGCCGTTACACCGGCGGCGGCATTGCCGGTGCGATGAAGAAGTATCCTGCTTACACCAGTATTTATCTGGCACAGCCGTCACCGTTTACCGCAGAGTTTCTGGCGAAGATCGCCCGGTATGCCGGAGTGCATATTTTCAACCGGACACCCGGAGATATGTTCATCCACCGGCGGGATGATTTCATCGTCATGCACGGTGTGGAAGGAAACACCAACATCATCGCTCCGCTGCCCGGTAAAAAGTTGTACGATATGATTTCAGGCGAAGCTCTGCCGGTCAACGCCGATAAGACAGTCACCGTCAAACTGGCTCCCGGAGAGAGCCGCCTGATCGAGTGCAGATAAGTCAGTAGACGAAAGTCCTCACATTGCAGATCCGGTATTTTGCGGCACTGCCGCGACGGATCAGCAAAAAGAACTGCTTACTTTTTTTGTCCGGCTGGAAGATGAAAGAGTAACGCTGTTTCTGCGCCGTTTTACGGTAACTTCCGGTGTTGAGAGTGATGATCCGGTTGCGGTCGTTGGAGATCCTCAACATCGCCGGAGTTCCCTTCCCGATGCATTCAATATCCATAGATACAGCAACACTCTTCAACTTGAGCTTCCGCGTCGTTTCCACCGCCTGAAAGGGCAGCCGGTAACGGACATCACCTTCGACAAAAACAAAACCGTCTCCAGCCACCGGCAGAACTTTACTGCTCTTCCACGGCTGCCACACGGCTTCATGCCGCGCCGCAACTTCGCGCCACGGCACAACTCCAACGTGAAACCCGCCGGTGATGGCACGGCCGCTTCTATCAAAAAAGCTGACCGGTGTCACCGTCACACGATAACTGCTGTTTCCGTCGAGATATCCTGCGGGAAAGGTGAACACCTCCCCGGAAACCGCATCCGGCATCACCGTTCGGGTAAAGGATAGCATCCCATAGTGTTCAAAGCCGCCGGAAGCAGACTTTTTCTCCACCTTGACCAGATATGAATTGAGCGCAAACGGATTTTTCTTCAATGCCGGTATCAGCAGTTTTCCCCAGCGGTGCGGGGCGGCAAACTCCGGAGTAAAGTTGATTTTTGCATCCGCTCCGAATTCCGCAACCGGAAAATTTTTACGGCTTTTTGCCGAATAGGGCGCAGATTCCGCTTTGAACGGCAACGGAACCGTCCACCGCCGTTCCGGGAAAAGTTCCGTTCCGGTTCTGACGTTGAACCGCCGCACGATCACCTTATCGGCATACACCTCCCAGATCGATGCATCGTGCGACTTCGGCCGGTCCGTGGGGTTGGCGATGCCGCCATTGCCGCAATACGCCAGAGTTCCCAGATTGACGGCGGTAAACGTTCCCTGCCAGATGGAACGTTCATCCAGCAGACGGTTGTGCGTATGTCCGGAGAGGGTTATCACCTGCGGATATTTATCCAGCAGTTTCCGCACTTTTTCATCGCCTCCGGCTTTGGAACTGCTGCCGCCGGTGGTGTTTTTGGGCGGCACATGGGTGACGACAAAAATTGGCTGCCCCGGCTTGGAACCGGCGACGGCGGCATCAAGGTTCTTCTTCAAAATATCAACACTCTGCCACTGCGCCAGCGAAACGAAGTGATATCCTTTGACCACTTTCACCGGGTTAACTGCGCCGGAACCGGTCTGTTTGACAAACTCCGCATACCCGGCGGCGGTCGATTCCGCACCGGACTTATCGTGTCCGGCGGGGATCATAAGAAAATCCGGACGGGAACTTTCATCGCTGAACACTTCCAGATACATCTTCCGCCACAGCTTAAACATGTCAACTTGATATGTATCCGTCACATCACCGGCATCGACAAAGAAATCGACCTTCTGCTTTTTGAAAAATTCAAACGCCAGCCGGGTGCGCTCCCATGAATCCGGAGCCCGCCGGTCGAGGTGATTATCCGATATCGCACCGAAACGGAGCAGAACATCGCCCGCGCACACATACAACTGTGACAACAACAGCAAAAGAGTAATGAAAATACGTTTCATCATAGTTTCAATTCCATTTCATTGCTCACATCATGGAAGCCATATTTTTTGTAAACGCCGTAACCGGCATCGGATGCATTGAGTTCCAACTTGGTGCATCCGGCATTGACGGCATATTCCCGCAAAGTATCCAGCAATTTTCCGGCAATGCCGCGCCCCCGGTACGCCGCGCGGGTGTACATATTGGTGATATACCCCTTTTTTCCGGTAAGATCACCGTAGCTCGGCGGAACTTCGATCAGCGTAAGCCCGGAAGACGCCGCCGGTGTTTCACCATCCCAGGCGATGAAAGAGACAAAGTTCCCCTTTTCCAGTGACGTTGAAAAGAACTCCCGCAACAACCCGGCGAACTCCGTTTCCGGAATGGAAAGCTGTGCCGATTCCCGTTCCCGCCGCATTTCCAAACGCAGTGTCACCAGAGTTTCCACATCCGCCGCGCCAGCCGCTCTTATTTCCAATCCACTCATGCCAAACTCTCCTGACAAACGCGCAGCACATTGCCGCCGATGATCTTTCTGATTTCTTCATCACTGTATCCGCGCTGAACCAGTCCGACAGTGAACAACGGCCAGTTCGTCCATGCCATCGAATCGTACTCATCCTTCAATCCGGCAAGACCGGCACTGGAATCACGCCAGTAACTTTCCCAAATCGGCCGATTTTTGCGCGGAGGATTTTTCCCCGGCACCTCTTCCGCAAGCGGACAGCCGTGATCGGTTCCGATAGCAACATGGTCAACACCGAATTTCCGCGCCACATAATCAACATGGTCGATAAAGGTTTTGATATTCATTTCATGCTGCAAAAACGGCGGATGAGCGCAAATTCCGACATAACCTCCGGTCTCTTTGATCGCCTGGATAACCTCATCGGTCTTGGAACGGTAATGCGTGGACAAGCCTCCGGCAACGGCGTGACTGCACACCATCGGCTTGGAAGAACACTTTGCCGCATCGTAACTGGTCTGCAATCCGCTGTGCGCACAATCGGGGATAACGCCGACCCGGTTCATCTCAGCGATGACACATTTACCGAAATCGCTCAAGCCGCCGTTGGCAACTTCCGAACAGCCGTCACCGATCAAATTGCGGCGGTTATAGGTCAAATGCATCATACGGACACCGAGCTTGAAAAATACGTCGATGCCGATAAGAGCTTCTTCGGTTGAAATGTATTTTGAAGAAACCGGCACACCGTTGGTGGTCATATAAAGGGATTTTTTGCCGCGTTTCCAAATATCGGTCAACTGTTCCGGAAAAACGGCGCGCTCGTAGAAATCCGACAGTTTATCAACGGTATGAGTGTAGCAGGAGAGCCGCCGGAGCAACACTTCGATATCGTTGCTTTCCGTGCCGGAATTTTGAAAAATGCAATCCACACCGGCATATTCCCAAGCCTCTTTGAGCCGTTCCACCATCTTTGGATCGCGGAATGAACTGCTCATGCGGAACTCCTC
>JAFVZN010000029.1 GCA_017508135.1 Lentisphaeria bacterium
ATCGTGGCGCAAGGTTGGGGGTAAATCAAGGCGAAGCTGAAGGAGTGGACTTCCGTCCTCGACTGAAGCTGAGTCCGCAGATTTGCCCCCAAGATTGCCCGCGAGGCGCCGCCGCAGGTCATTTCTGATGGGACAGCTGTGTTTTGAAAATCAGAAATTTCTCTGCGCAAACAGTGATAAAAAACACTGTTTTTGAAAAATTATGGGATATCTGTGAAGAAAAAAGATTATTCTCCTTTCATATACTTGACTTTTGCCAATTATGTGCTATTTTATACAGAAAGGGGATTATTTCTGCAAATAATTTTTGTAAGTTTTATCAAGAGGTTTTTTATGAAAAAGTTCATTCTTTTTGCCGGAGCGATCGTGTCGATGGTCATGCTGTCCGGTTGTGGTGCCATGTACATCAATTCTCAGGGATACCCGGCTGTTCCGCCTGCCACGATTTTCTCCGAAACCACTCGCGGTACCTATATGATGCCCAAGTTTGAAAAACTTGATGGCGTTGAAGTTCTGGGTCCTGTCGAAGGTCGTGCCAGTATGGAAAATGTTCTTTTCATCATCGCCACTGGTGATGCCAGTATCGGTGCTGCCAAGCGTGATGCGTTGCGTATGTACAAAGAAGCGGATGATATTATCAATGTCGAAGTTGATGGTTATCACAAATCAATTTTGGGCTTGTTCAACACCAGCACTACCATATTGCGTGGTTATGCCGTTAAGTACAAGAATATGGGTACTAAAAAATAAGTTAATCGCAAATATATTGTGATACGCAGATACAAGACCCCGATAAACGACCGGTTGCATCCGGTCGTTTTTTTTGTATCGCAGCCAGGGATCGAATTTGCTCAAATATGCGGGCAGTGCAGATCAAACGTCCGCGGAACACCGATGCAGGTTTGATTTCTTATGGGACAGCTGTGAAAACTTCTTGAAAAACCTCCATATCCGCGTTATATTATCGGACATGGAGGTTTTTATGAAGAAAATATTATTTTTTGCCTTTATTCTGTTTCTCGCCGGGGGCTGTGCATCCAGTGAACGCGCACTGCGGATGTCCGGCGGTGTTCTTGACACCTATTCCGCGCCAAAGAGTTTCCGTATCCGTTCCGAAAAATTTCAGAAAATGGACAAGATGTCCATTCCCCACCGCGCCAATAAGCCTGCGGTCGGCGGCATCAACGAAACACTGGTAAACATCTGGCCGTTCTACTTCCGCAGCAACAACTATTTTTCCGTGCTGTGGCCCATGATCGACTGGGACCCCTACGGCATGGCGATACGTCCATTTTACAATCAGGAAGGTGACGACTACTCCATAATCTTCCCGCTTTCCGCATGGAACGTTGCCGATAAATCCGGCTGGGTCGCCAACGTCCGCTGGACAAAAAACGGTTTCGGCTTTATTCCGCTGTCGTGGCAGAACCGGAGCAAACACGAATTCTGGTGCTACTACACGCCGCTTTTCATCATGAAACGCAATTATCGTCCGCTCGGTTTTGACAGCAAAAAAAAGAATTTATACACGGTCAGCAGTGATTTCACCGAATTCATGCTCGCATTCGGCGGACGCGAGCGCCGCCTTGATACCAAAGATTGGAATCATCTCTACTGGGACAATGCGCTCAACAGTGATTATGTCAAATATGATGTTTGGAGATCCGGCAGAAAACAGTTGAAGACTGAAGCGGAACTTGCCGCGCTCCGGAGCGAGATCGCCAAGACTTTTGTTCCCTACGAAACGACATACGGCGGATTCTTCCCGCTTTTTTATCTCTCGCGCACGCCGTATTTAAATTCTTACAGCTGGAATATCCTCTGTCTGCTCGCCACCGTCATTTCCAACCGCAACAGCACAAACATAAATGTCGGCGGCGGCTGGCTGTACAGCTGCGATCACCATCAGTATAATATTGATAAAGCAGTACGCAACGGAAAAAAATCGCACAAAAAATCTTTCATTCTCCCCCTTCTCTCCGGCGGAGAAGAGACCATCCACGTCAAAGAGAGCGCGACCGTCACCAAACTGCGCGCCCTCGTCCAAAACGCCAATCACGGCAAGTTTGCGATACAGCTGCCCAAGGTCAATGCTGCCTTGCAGGAACTTGACCCCAAAGCCAAAGTTCCCGGGTTTATCAATAACTCCACTCTGCTCCGGCTTTATATCGATGACTTTATCAAAGATTACTGCCAAAAGCACAACTTTGAATTCTATTCCACAGGGAAATTCCACTCCCCGCTCTTCAGTTATTCCTGGACAAAAGACAGCAGGGACTGGTTCATCTTCCTGCTGCTCACCGGAGCAGAATACAAGGCAAACGGCAAAAGGATGTGGGTAAGCATTCCGCTGTTGAGCGGTTCCGGACATGATAAAAACGAAGATTACTTCTACATCGCACCGCCGCTTGTCTACTGGGACCATACGTTACGCCACGATGCCATCGGCAAACATATCCACTCCTCCACTGCGAAGTGGCCCTCCAGTGAAAAATCCGCCGTCGGCAGTACCGATATCTATGCCGCATGCGGACTCTTTTATCGCGGCAAAACCAGATTTCTCGTAGCCAAAGACGGGCTCAACTTTGATACGCTCAACAATCTTGTCAACTCCTTCTACCGCCTGCACCACTGGAAAAAGGAGCTCGACAACAAAGAATCACGCTACAAGAAAAATATCGCCAATGCCAATGCCATCAAGGAACGCAACAAAATAGAACATTATGAAAAACTGATCGCACTGGAAAAGTTGAAAGAGCACCGAACCGCCCTCGATGCCGAATGGCAGAAGTTCAACACACTGATCGCCCAAACCCGGGAAAAGAGCCGGGGGGTGAACTTCACCTTCACGGTTTCCGACTGGGCGGATAAAAAGCAGCTTGATTCGACATTGAAATCCTTTTATGAGCGGACCACCGCCATCCGGGAAAAATCCGATATCGGCAACGGCATCTTCTTCCGCCGCGAAGACTACTACAACGGAGACTGGAAATGGAACCTCTTTCTCGGTATCGCCGGCGGCGAAAAAGATGGAAAAAAAGAGTCCAGCCACATCCTGCACTTCCTCTACCGGAACCGTATTGAAGGAGACCGGCAGGAAAAGCTGATCTTCCCCTTCATCTCCATTCAGAAAGATGGGAAAAACAGCAAAACCAGTTTCCTCGGGCGCATTTGGCAGAAGTCGGTCATCAATGGCAAAGTCAGTGGATACATCTTTTTCATCCCGTTCTGAACAACGGCGGCAATATCAGCCGATGAGCGGGGCCGGGGTATGTGTCGCCTGACGGCGACCGGAGTAGTTGATGATGAAGTACGCCGCAGAAATTACTTTTCCGGTAACAACACGACTGAACATCCCGGTGGGGTGTTCAGGAGTTCGTTGATTTTCCGGCTGAATATTTCGCGGGAGAAGTTGCGGATATTTTCACTCTTTTCCAATACTCTTGCGGCATCAAGTCCGTAATAGTGATCCAGCAGTGCCGTCCTCAAAAGTGACTCCGGCTTGCTCAACGTAACTTCCGAATCAAATGCCGCTCCCCGCCGCGCCGATTCAAACTCTTCATCGCTGAATCCTCCCCGCGCCAGACGGCTGATCTCCTGTTCAAAAAGTTCCAGAACTTTATCCTGCGCCCCCGGTTTCGTCATCGCATAAAAGGTCACCGTCCCCGGATGAAACCCGCAGCTGTATGTCATGCCGACCGAATAACTCAACGCATTCTTTTCCCGTACCTCATTGAACAATCGGGAACCGAGACCATTTTCCATATTCGCCAGAATATCCAACGCCGTAACCGCATCCATATCATCCAGTGCCACACCGGGCAGTGTCCGCAATACCACCGTCTGCTCCCTCGGCAGAGTCAACTCTTTACGGTACATTTCCGCCGGGAATACCGGACGTTCCGGCAGCATCCGGCTTCCCTCCGTCACCCACGGAAGTTTTTTCGACAAATTTTCTGCCAGCGTTTCAGCATCCTTGCGCGAACACGCTCCTCCGAAAGCAAACGCCGTCTGCTCCGGATTCCACAGCTTCCGGTAAAACTCTTTCACCTCTTCCAGCGTGATGCTCTTCAACGCCGCAAGCTCTCCGGCAGTTCCGTTGGCATAAGGATGGGAACCGTACATCGTCCGCTGGGCGCAGTCGAGCGCAGCTTTCACCGGATTTTCCCGGCGCACCTGAAGTCTTGAAAGCAGATAGTTGCGTTCCCGTTCCAGCACGGTCGGTGTAAACTCCGCATTTGCCAGCAATTTTCCAATGAACTCCACTGCTTTCCGGAACTTCTTTTCCGGCACACTGAAATCCAGCATAAGTGAATTACTGCCGCTGGAAATATCAATATCTATACACAATTCGTCGAGCTTGTTCAATACCGCTTCTTCGCTCATTCCGGGAATTTTGGCGCACATCATCGCGGCGCAAAGTTGAGAAATCCCCCCCTTTCCCGGTGCTTCATAAATCGTTCCTCCGGGAACGATCAGCGAAAAACAGCTCAACGGCAGGGAATTATCCGGTGCCCACAGCATCGTTCCTCCACCAGCTGCCGGCGCGGTTTCGATCTGCGGCTTGGAATCACACTCCTTTGAACACACCGTTTTGGCGCGGGGCAGCTGCCGTACTTTCACCCAGCGGTCAGAACCGAGAATATTTTGCGCGACCTGCCGCAGTTGCTCATAATCGACCTTCTGCAGCTGTTCAATAAAGCGGTCACCCGCTCCCGGATCTCCGGCATGGATGACCCCTTCCGCGATCTCCCCGGCAATACTCAATATACTGCGTAATGTCCGCATCCGGTCGGCACACTGCTGCTGCCGTTCCCTTTCCATTCTGGCGGCACTGAAACTGCCGTCGGCACAGCGTTCGAGCAATTTATTCAACGCCTTTTCCGCAGCCGGAAGTTTCCGGTTCTCCACTTCCAGACTCACTCCTGCCATCGCCTGATCTGCCAACGCGAAGCAGAAACTGCGCCCGTTAAGTGCCAGAGAAGAGTTTATCACCATCTCCGTGTTGATAAATGAACTCTCTCCCGTTCCCAACATTCCGAAAAGGATATCTGCCGCCGGCAATACCGGACTGCCGTATTCCGGCAGCTGCACTCCCCACATCACCCGCGACACGGCATCGTTGAAAACAAACTCCTCTCCCCGTCCTCCGATGGGAACACTTTCCGCGGGAAAGGTCATCTCTGCCAGATTTTTCCGTTTCCAATTTCCAACTTTGCTGGAGAAATATTCCCGCACCTCTTCCCAGTGGCAATTCCCCACCACGACCGCAAATGAACGGTTCGGCGCATAACGCGCTCCGTGATACTCCATCGCCATATCGCGCGTCACCGTGGCGATCATATCCTTATAACCGATGATCGGGTGGCGCAAGGGATGACGTTGGAACATCAGCTTTATCATTTTTTCATACATCCGGGTGCCGACATTATCCATGCCGCGTTCACACTCCCGCAGAATGACGTTCCGTTCCGCCAGAAAACGCTCCTCCGGCAACTCCGGAAACTGCACCATGGAACTCAACATATCGACACCCAGTTTCCAATGTTCCCGGGGCAGTGTCATCCGGTAACACGTCCGGTCGCACCATGTGGTAGCGTTGAGATCGCCGCCAAGTGCCGTCACCGTATCCGACACGGCATGACCGGGAAAGTCACGGCACCCCTGAAAGAGCATGTGTTCCAGAAAGTGCGACAATCCGCACCCGAGAAATTTGCCTTCATGCACACTCCCGGTGGCAACATAAATCTGCATCTCCACCGCCGGTCCCGGACGGTGAAAGAAATATATACGGAAACCGTTGTCAAGTTCACAACAGCGGGTATTTTTGAGAAAATCCATACTTCGACCCCGAATATTTCAATCTATTACTGTATGAAACTCCGCATCCGGTATTGCGACATCCTCTTCGCACAACGCCGGTACCGGAGCAAAATCAATATCAAAATCGGTCAATTCATCCTCCTCCGATGCGGACAGCAGATTTATTGAGATCAATAAATATACCACCTTGCCCACATCCGATGCCGTATGCAAACCGAATTCACGCATCACTTCGCACGCCACAGCTCCATACTCCCGGATCGCAAGTTCCCGCGCTCCTTTGAGCAGTTCCAATGCCGAAACGTGCCGGTGTTCGGGCAGCTTATCCACGGTGTAATTCACCGCTTCGGCGACAAAACGGTACGCTTCGGCGGTATAGGCAGTTTCATGTTCCAGCAATGCGGCTATTTTCGTATCAAATTCGTCCATTCTCCCATCACTCCTCAGAATTCTTACTCTTTCTCGCTCCACCAAAGATAAAACCGGGATCACGTCTCAACTGTTCCGTCAAACTGCACAATGCTTCGAGTGTTTCGTTAAGTTTCAGCAGTGTCGCCGCCATCTCCTGACGGATCTCGATCACGGCGGCGGTCATCTCCCGGAATCCGGCAGCACTCTCCGGCAATTTCATATCTTTGGATATTTTATCCAACTGCTTTGCAAGGCGGTTGTAATTGACAAGGTTCTGTTCAAATACGGAGACCAGTTTTTCCATCCGTCTTTCGTCGAACACCCGGGCGACATTTCCGGTGGAGCGTTCCAGATTGGCGGTCAGGCGGCTGATATTATTCAGAGAATTTTTCACAGCCGGATCCGCGAGACGGTCGTTGAGTTCCCGCAGGACATTCTCCATTTCGCCGAACAGTTTCTCAAACTTCATCTTCGATATCCGATCCACGGCATTGGTCAATGCCACCAGGATATCCTTGAACGTTGAACTTACTGACGGAATGTAAAACGCCCCCTCCTCCCGGACTTCCACCGGCGCGACCGGAATTTTGCCGGAGTTGGAAAAATAGTCCAAACTTACATACTTCATACCGGTGATACCCTGAAATTCCAACCGGCAGCGCAAGCCTTCATTCATCTCTTTTTCCATAAAGTCACGGAAACTTATATCCCGGATCTCAGCATCTCCGGATTCGCCGACCCCTTTGAAGTGCTTCAATTCGATCGCCATGTCCACCTTTATCAGCTTTTCCTGAGAAAGAATAGCTATATCGGTAACTTCACCGACCCGCACACCGCAGAATTTGACTTCACTGCCGACACTCAAGCCCTGTACCGATTCGGAAAAGCAGGTCACCGCTTTGGCGCGCCGGACAAACATCTCCGACAAACCGAAGTAAAACAGCATCAAGATCAGCAGTACCAGCGACAGTGAAACAAATATACCTGTCCGCAGTTGACTTTTACGTTCATCCATATCCATTCTCCTGTTTTCAGCGGTGCGCCGTTCCGTTACGGCTCAAGAAATCACCGACCCGGCTCCCGGCATATTGCCGGAGCAGTTCCGCAGGCTTACCATCGGCAACCAGCGTCTTTTGTTCTTTATCCAGCATCAACGCCCGGTCGCCGATGGTGAACACGCTGTCCAACTCATGCGTGACAACCACAACAGTCGCCCCGGTACGTTTCCGCAAATCCAATATCAATTTATCAAGCTCTGCCGAACTCAACGGATCAAGTCCGGCAGACGGTTCATCAAAAAAGAGCAGATCCGGCTCCAGTACCAGTGCCCGTGCCAGACCTGCACGTTTGCACATTCCGCCGGAAAGTTCCGCCGGCATAAAGGTACCGAACTTCTCCAAACCGACCATAGACAACTTTTCCAGAACCTTCTCCCGCCGTTCCGCCGCCGTAAGGTCACTGTACTCCCGCAACGGGAACTCCACATTCTCCGCCACGCTCATCCAGCCGAACAACGCACCTCCCTGATAGGTGACTCCCAGTGAACGCATCAAAGTTTTTTTACGTTCAGCGGTCGTATTCACCATGCTTTCCCCCCTGATGAGAATGTCGCCTTTCAACGGTTGATAAAGTCCGATGATATGTTTCAGCAGAGTACTCTTACCGCATCCGGAAGGTCCCATGATGCAGACGATCTCGCCCGGAGAAATGGCGAAGTTCAAATTTTCCAGTACCACGCGCTCATCGTAACCGATGGCAAGATCACGCACCTCAACTGCCGGAACAATGCTTTTCTGCGGAACGTCCATCATCTCTCACCACCCGATAAATGAAAACAACAACGTCAGCACAGCATCGGATATCACCACCATGAATATCGACATCACCACGGCACGGGTCGCCCCGCGTCCGACACCCTGCGCATCTCCGCTGGAGGAAAACCCGCAGTAACACCCGGCAAGCGTTATCAATATGGCGTAAACCGCACTTTTTATCAATCCGCTGAGCAGCGCGGCAATACCCAGCACATCCATCGTCCGCAACCAATACGCCGCGACCGGAATTTTCAATACGGTAACACCGACACACATTCCGCCGCAAATCCCGGCGGCATCTCCGCACACACTGAGCAGCGGCAACGCAATGAGCATGGCACAAAGTTTCGGCAGCACCAGAAATCCTGCCGGGTCAACTCCCATCGTCCGCAATGCGTTCAACTCTTCATTGACCTTCATCGTACCGATCTCAGCGGCAAACGCGGAACCGGCACGCCCGGTGGCAATGATCGCCACCATCAACGGTCCCAGCTCTTTCAGCACCGAAAATCCGATCAGGTCGACCATGAATATTTCCGTGCCGACCTTGCGCATCTGGATCGCCCCCTGGATACCCAGCACCACACCCATGAGAAAACAAAGCATGAGAACGATCGGCAAAGATTGATATCCGCACACTTCCGCGTAATAAAAAAACTCCCGCCAGCGCCGGGTACGGCGGCGGAAGATCTCCGGGAATGCACCGGCGACCGCCCCGAGAAAAACCATAAAATCCCCACATGAGGAAAAGATTTTTTTCATACTGCCGCCGACGTGCCTTTTTCCTGTATAAAATGTTATCAATACATCCGTCCGGAACGACGCTGCTGTTTGCTGACTTTGGGTTCTTCCAGCATCAGCGCATACCACATCTCATTGAATCCGGAATTGCTGAAATGTTTGACTTTACCGTTCTGCAGATTTTCAATATTGTCCAGCAACACCTGATGGTCGCTGAGCTTTTTCGCCTGAAGCAGAGCATCCAGAGCTTTGGGAAGTTCATCTTTTTTCAACTTTATCCACGCATAAACACACGCGATAAACGCCCGGGTATCACCCCGGAAACGTCCGATGGTACGCTTGAAGAAGGTGTCGATCTTCTCATCATCGGTACGGTACATACGGACAAGTTTGATCGCCACAGTCTGCGGATCAAGCATCATCGCCTGCGGCAGCAGGGCATCGACCATCTTATTGTCACGCAGCTGGAAATAGAGCTGCACCTTCATGGAGTTGACCTGCTTTTTAAGCATCGGGTTCCACTTGAAAAGCGACTTGAAATCGTCGGTGGCGTTCAATGCTTCCAACGTGGCATCCCGCTGGATCTTTTCGATCACCGGCCGGATACCATTCATACTGGATTGCGGACGGCGGCTGAACATCTCGATCTGCCGGTTGGCTTTGATTTGACCGGCTTCAATGATCTGCTGGATCTTCATCTGCTTCGCCATAATGGCACGGCGCAGCAGCAATCCCAACACGACCCAACCCACCAGCACAGCGGCAACACCACAGACGATCCCCCACACATCCCCCCACAACTGAGAGGTTCCGACTGCGGTGAAGAAACCCAACAAAACAATCAATACTGCACCCAACATATATAAGCCTCCTGCTATTTATCAGTGCTTGCGTTTACGCTGTTTAGCACGCTCTTTTTTGGCAAGTTTAGCCAATTTCTTCCGCTTCTCCTGCTCTTTTTTGCTCAACGCCGCAGGAGCGCACTGCAATCCGCCGCCGGGAACAAATTCCGGCATGGAACCGCCTGCCATCATCTTGCCCAGCATACCGCCGGGACGCATCATCTTGCGCATCATCTCAAACTGCTTGATGAAGGAACTCACCGCTTCTGTCGGCATACCGCAACCTTTGGCAATACGTTTGCGCCGGGAGAAGTCCATCAGATCGGGATTTTCCCGTTCTGCCGGAGTCATGGAGAGAACCATCGCCTCCATCCGCTTCAACGCACCGGTATCAACGCCCGCCATGGCATCGCTCAACTGTCTGCCGCCGGGGAGAAATTTCAAAATACTTTCCATACCGCCGAGGCGGGAGATCTGCTTGAGCTGAGAGAGGAAGTCGTTGTAATCGAAACGGTTCTTCTTAAGTTTCTCGTAAAGTTTTTTCGACTCTTCTTCATCGATTTCGGCAGCCGCTTTTTCCACCAGAGAGACCACGTCACCCATACCGAGGATACGGCTCGCCATGCGGTCCGGATAGAAAACTTCCAACGCATCGAGCTTTTCCCCCATACCGGCAAACTTGATCGGCACCCCCGTCACCTGACGGATACTGAGCGCAGCACCGCCGCGGGCATCACCGTCCAGCTTGGTGAGGATAAAACCGGTGAGCGTCAAGGCTTCGTGGAAGTGCTGACCGACGGAAACCGCCTCCTGTCCCAACGCCGCATCCGCGACCAGAAGGATATCATCAGGAAGTACCGCCTGACGGATGCGGATAAGCTCCTGCACCATCATATCATCGATCTGCAAACGGCCGGCGGTGTCGATAATGACACAATCCATGCCCTGCGATTTGGCTTCCGCGACCGCATCCGATGCGATCGCGGCGACATTGACACTGGTGCGTTCCACATGAACGGGAACGCCGATCTCTTTACCGAGTGTTTCCAACTGGTCGATAGCTGCCGGACGGTAAACGTCTCCGGCAACCAGCATAACGCGCTTGCCATCCCGTTTCAGCTTCAAAGCCAGCTTACCGGCGGTGGTGGTCTTACCGCTGCCGTGAAGACCGACCAGCATGATGACCGACGGCTTGTTCTTGAACTCAAGCTCCCGGACACCGCCGCCCAGAAGTTCGACAATGGCATCGTTGACCACGCGGACGACCTGCTGCCCCGGGGTAACACTGCGCAACACCTCCTGACCGAGGCATTCGCTTTTGACCTTTTCGATAAATGCAGATGCAACTTCGATATTGACATCAGCTTCCAACAAAGCCAGACGGATCTCCCGCATCGCTTCTGCGATATTGGATTCCGAAAGGCGGCTCTCTCCGCGCAGTTTTTTGAATACTGCGTGGAGTTTGTCACTCAGTGAATCAAACATATTTAATTGTTTTTCCTATGATTATTTTTACATAAAAATACATTCATCATTTAATATAACTTATATCTGCCGCTTCGTCAAGGTATAAAAAAATTTAATTCGAAGTTTTTTGTCCGCACCCCCTTGCGTTGGCTGCCGTACTGCCAGTCGCCATTGGGTGCGGAGTGGGGGGCAGAGCAATAGATCACTGGCTTGATGTGGGTGCTCCACGCCTCCACGCCCCCTTGCGTTGGCTGGCGCAATGCGGAGTACCACTTGGAGCGGGGGGTCGGTTCGGAGCGAAAGGTCGCTGGATTGATGTGGGGGCTCCTCGCCCCCACGCCTC
>JAFVZN010000030.1 GCA_017508135.1 Lentisphaeria bacterium
CCTCTCCCCTCTCCTTTCAAAAAGAAGCGAAGTGTTTTGCCGCACCACCTTTTTACGCCGTGCTAAAAAAAACGGATGATGCAATCGGCGGATGGCTCGTGCGGCAATGTCGTGTTTTGCAAGCAAGAAGAGCGGGGAGCATACTCACGTATGTGACCCGCGAGGCGAGCGCAGCAAGGCGCGAGATTGCCCGCGAGACGCCGCCGTCCGTTGTTTTTTGTGAGATGTCTGTGGTTCTTATCATATCCTTACTCGCGAAGCGAGCGCTTCACTTTTGCCGCAGGCAAAAAGCTTCACATTGCGAAGCAATGCTTCACGACGGATGCAATCCGTCACTTCACATCCTCAAATCTGGGTATGCACCGGTCATTTACCGGAAGCGTGAGAATCGCCGGATGTTCCGCATCGTGGAATATTTTCACCTCACACGTAAGCAGTTCCTCATCCGTAAAAAGCTCCTTACCGGTGTTGGCGTTGCGGTCATACATCGGATAGTTCTGTCCGCAAATATCCAATCTCAACTGATGACCGGGCTGAAATTTCACAGCAATATCACCAAGATCGATCTCATAACGTCTGATCTCTCCAGGAGTTATCAGTTTCTCCTGCTCCAAATCATCGGCGAACCGCGCCCGGAGCATACCAAAAGTGAAAGCAAAACATTTTCCATCCGGGGTCACATCAGTCAACGTGGCAAAAAAGTCGGTATCCGGAGTGGAGATCGCAGCCCAAAAGGAGAGTTTTACATTTCCGGCAACAGTCAGTTCGCTGTCCAACGGATCACTGGAATAAACCAGCACATCATTTTGCTCCTGGATCAGCTTCCGTTCATGGAACCGGTAGCCGTTATGCTTCATGCCGATGGGACTTACCGGATGGCGCGGATCACTGACAAAACTATCGGATGCCTCATCTTTATGCGGGATTTCAAGATCGAGCCTGCCATCACCGCGACAACTGTTGGCATTGCCTTCAGAATGCAGATAAAATTTCTTTTCCACGCCGCCCGCCGGAGGCCAGGTATCTGCTTTATACCACCGGTTCTCGCCAAGCATAAAATAGTTGACCATGGGATATTCCGGTAACGGATCTTTTTCCGGTTCATTCACCAAACCGAAAAGAAAATCATTTTCCAGTTCCCGTATTTCGTTATAATTGTTTTCAGCCCCGAAAACTTCCGGAGAAAGCAAACCGCCATGTCCCCATGGACCGATGGTCAATCGGGAAAACTCCCGTGCTTTTTCCGTTTTGGCTTCTCTCATCAGCTGAAAAGATTCAACCGTCTCATCCTTGAACAAATCGAACCATCCGCCGACAATAAAAGCCGGGCTCTTGAACTCTTTGAACCATGCTTTGTGCTCTTTCAAAACCTTTCCCGGCGTGCGGGCGGATTCAAAAAATTTGCGGAAGTTGGCAATCTCGTGCCCGTAAACTATCTTATCATAATCTATCACCGGCGTTTTTGACCAGACACCCAATTCATCCAAACTGGGCATATTGTCAAAACCCTTCCGGCAGCGGTAATACATCGTCATCGTCCAGCTGGCGTCAAACCCCAACGCTGCACCGCCACCCGGACGCGCTGCACTCCGGCAGCCGTACATCGGCGCAACTCTGGGCGAAACTGCTTTAATGGCATCGCTGGCAGTCTGCAAGGCGCACCACTGCATATAACCGGGGAAACTGCCGCCGAACATCACACAACGACCGTTATACCAGCTTTGAGTTTCCAGATATTTGAGCAGATCTTCGGTATCGTTCCGCTGAAGTTCGGCATCGGCGGGCAGAAATTCGCCTTCGCTGAATGCAGTTCCGCGTACCGATTGCATAATATGGACACAACCGCGCTTAAGTGATTCAGCATGGGGCAACTCAAACCAGGTGCGGCGGCAATAGGGGGAACGCGCCAGTACCACCGGTGCTTTTTCCGGCATATTCGGCGGAAAATAGATCGCGGTATGCAATCTCACACCGTCCCGCATGGGCAGCATCAGCATTTTTATATCACAGGAAATGTCCGGAATTACCGGAGAATCAAGCACATTGTAAATATCTTTGCTCATAGAAACCCCTTTTTTCACCACCGCTGCAACGAAGCGGTTATTGCCAATATCTGTGGAAGCAATTGCTTTTTGCGACTCAACACCCCGGGAAGCGCATACAATTCATCTCCCAGCTTGTCGTAGGGAAGACTGCTTATCATCTCCGGACATCCGCAGGCGAGCAATTCGGAATTTTCCCGTACTGCATCTGTAACCAATAAACCGAAAAAGTCCAATTGGTCACTCTTTATCGTCTGCTTGATAACTGCGATCAATTCATCGTGCCGTTCGTGCAGCAGTTCCAAATCGCTCTCTTCGACCTGCGCCAGAGCGAAACGGTATTTGCCGTCAACGTAATCTTTACGGTCATTACCGATGACCTCTTCCGGCGATTTGGCAGCCAATGCTGAATCGATCTGCAAAAGTTCATTCATCAACGTTTCGCCGCTCACTCCGGAAACCTTTTCCAACCACTCCGCCATCCGGCGGTCAAGCTGTGCAGTAGTCGGGGATTTCAACTGCAAAGTGTCAGAAATGATTCCACCCAGCAACACCCCCGCCATATCCGGAGTCAGACTTTCTCCGGACGCACGGAACATTGAGGCGATGAGCGTACATGAACTGCCCACCACGTCTCCGGTGAATTTGATCGGCTGTGAAGTCGGATTCATCCCGATACGGTGGTGATCGACAACTTCGATAACCGGCAATTCCGCAACTCCGGGCAGACTTTGCTCGGGTTCATTGTGATCGACAAGTATCATCTGGAACGGAGGCGCAGCGTTGAATGCCCGCTTTAACACCACTCCGGCAAGTTTTCCCTCATCCAATACCGGAATAACATCTTCCGCGTGATTGAGTACCCGGTGTTTTATTTCAGTCATGCGGTCGCGCGGAGAGAGCAGAAGCGACTCTTCCGGAAAGTCGCTGAACTCCACCGGAACACTGAACTTCAATCTCCGGATGACAGTCGCCGAATCCAGTTTGGTCTGGATTATTGAAACACCTTCGTTTTTCGCTCCTTCCAACACCCACGGATCGACCGGACGGTTACCGGTGATGATCATCAGACGCAACCTGCGCGCAATGGATTTCAAATGGATATCCGGACGGTTGCCGACGATCATCGCCAGTTCGTGATTGTTATCCGGAAGATGTTCGTCAAAAACATCCGGACTCATCGCCGCAACATAAACTTCAAACGTTTGCGCAACATCATCGTCACGCACCGTCAAAATTTCGGCATCCAACACCTGCGTGATCAATTTTATCGAACTGCGGATACGACGACCCGTCAACCCCGAACCGGCATCGTTGCCGATGTTGAGCAAATTGGCAAGCAGTGCCATGCCGCTCAACATCCCCAGAAAATTACCATCATTATCCACTACCGGAAGCCGGGCAAAACCACTTTCACGCAAGGTTTTCACCGCATCAAAAAGGGTACAGCCGCTCTCAATCAGCGGCACTTGACTCTGGATATCCCGCACCCGGACATAGACATCGTTTCTTGACGGCGGCGCAGGAACTTTGAACCGCTCAAGCAGATAGGCGGCACGGTCGGGCAGAATTCCCGGACACAAGGCAGTTACATTATTAAATCCCTGACGGCGGCGCAATTCAGCAAGCGCAACAGCTCCGGCGATACTGTCAATATCAGGGTTGCGGTGACCGCAGACGAAAATTTGCGGCTCGATGACATTTGAAACAGAATTTTTCAATTTTTCCTCTTTTCCTGATCTTCCCTGTGAAGACCATAATATCTTTATCAATTGAACACTGATAAAAAATATCACCTGAATCACGATTTTTCAAGTTGATTTACGCTGAAAATGCCATTATATTATCCTTGGAGGAAAATATGACACCTGAAATTGCCATCGTCGAAGCACATCATCAAGTAATAACTCATTGGAACGATCTGCGACGGAAGCTCAACGCCGCCCCCGCAGTCTGGACTCTGGATTACCATACCGATACCATGCCCTGCTTCCGCGGCACACGCCCTGCCCCGGCTCCCGACACCTGGCAAAATCCCGCCGCTCCAGCCGAAGCAGTAAAACTTCTGCGCCACGATGAACACTTCGACTGGGCCCTCCGCGCCGGGATCATAAGCAAGGCATATATCGGCATCTGCGGCGATAATACCGATATTATCGCCCACCCGGATATTTCTGTTTACCGCCCAAAAGATTTCCCTTCAAGCGAAGTTATTTTGAACCAACCCGAACTCTTCCGCCCTCAAGCCGAATCGGTTCTGGAAAGCAGCTTTCTCTCTGCCCTCTTTCCAATTCTCCCCGCCCCCGGCGAAACCTATATCCTCGATATCGACTGCGACTATATCCTCTGCCGAAAAGCCCTCTACCCCAAAGATGATAAAATAATAACTTCCCTCATCCAAAACGCCGCTTTGATCACCCTCTCCACCGAAAACGATTGGGTCAAAATCCTCAAACTCCCCTCCGAATCCATCACCGGAAGCGAAATCGCTTCCCTGCTCGCCGCAAGGCGGTGATTTTCGGGGAGGGGAAATACTATGAAGACTATGAAAGCTATGCATACTGTGATAAAACCACAGTATTCCCGGTATTCCCGGTATTCATAGTAAAAAAACAACACCAGCCGGACGAAAGGCGCGTTTGCAGGCGGTCAAAGAGCCGATGAGATCGTCTCCGCCAGATGCACCGTATCCATGGGGGTTTCAGCATATACTGCTCCGATCTCGGCGGCGAAGTTGTCATCGACCACCGCTCCGCCGATGATGAATTTAAGATCATCAAGTTTGCGTTTTTTGGCAAGTTCGATCACTTCGCGCATGGCGTTCATGGTGGTGGTCATCAATGCGGAAAGGCAAATAACTTTGATATCGTTTTTTACCGCGCAGTCGATGATGGTTTCAGGTGGAACATCTTTCCCGAGGTCGATAACTTCAAAACCGTAGTTGCGCAAAATCACCGCAACGATATTTTTGCCGATATCGTGGATATCGCCTTTGACGGTAGCGATGATGACTTTGTGCGAAGCTGAAGAAGTATCAGCTTTGGCAATCAGCATCGGTTCGAGATACGCCGTTCCGCAGCTCATCGCTTCGGCACCGGAAATCAACTGCGGCAGGAAAAATTCTTTTTTCTCATATTTGCTGCCGACTTCGGTAATAGCGGGAATAAGTATCTCATTGATGATAGATTCCGGAGTCATACCGCTTTGGAGCAAAACGTCGATACGGCTTTTTACGCCGTCAACATCTCCGGCAAGAATGGTATTATAAAGTCTTTCCGCCGGAGATTGTGCCGCCGATGCGACCGGCTTTGCCGCGGAAATATCGGCAAATTTGGCAAGGAAATCTGCCATATTGCCATCCAATCCCCGCAAAGCGTTGGCGGCGGTGATCTC
>JAFVZN010000031.1 GCA_017508135.1 Lentisphaeria bacterium
GCCCCCACATCAAGCCAGAGACCTTTTGCGCCTAATCGAACCCCCCGCTCCAAGTGGCACTCCGCAGTGCGGCAGCCCAACGCACGGGGGTGCGGGGGACGCGAGGGCCCCCGCTGGCGGAAACCGTGACAAAATAGTGAAAAATCTGCCGCCATAAAAGGCGACAGATTTTTCGCAATTTTGGCACATTCAGAATAGCCGAAAGAAGCCCGTCATACCGTGTCCCAACTCCGGTGCAGGGCTTGCACGCCCTGCCGGGGGGCGTGGGGGCGAGGAGCCCCCACATCAAGCCAGTGACCTTTTGCGCCTAATCGAACCCCCGCTCCAAGTGGCACTTCGCATTGCGGCAGCCCAACGCAAGGGGGGGCGTGGGGGCGAGGAGCCCCCACATCAAAGCCAGTGACCTTTTGCTCCGAACCACTCCCCCAGCTTCAAGAGGTACTCCGCAGTGCGCCGGTTTCTTTTCACAAGTAGCGGTTGTCCGGTTCCTTGTGATAATAGCTGCCGTGGTAGAACTTCTGCAGTTTTGCAGGAGCTTTCTTTATGGGCAGAAACCAATTTTTCTCCGTCAGTTCCGGCGCAAGCTGAATCAGTTTTGTGAAATAGATATTTGCCGTTTTCGGTGAAAGTTTTTTCAACATGGTTCCTGCTGTCCAGAGTATGTACGCTTTTATGTTCCGGTCATCGGTCATGTCGGCGGCCTGCCCGTAAATCTCTGCCGCCCGGTAACGGTAACTGTAACGGGGAAGGTCGGGCTTCTTGAGTTTGACATCAGTCAGTTTGGTTCCCCAGGTGCAGGGATAGTTGTTTTTACTTATCAGATTATCCGGTTCGAGAAAGGTTCCGAAAATTTTATCTCCGTGAAAGCGTACAAGTTCCGCCATCGCTATCGCAGCATGGAATTTTTCTTCTCTGGAGGTTGTGGCTGAGGAGACGACCGCGTGAAGCTGGAAATACTTTTCTGAATATTTTCTGGTTTTATCTCCGGTGAAATATTTTCTTCCCTCGGCAAAACGTCCGGCGCGCATGAGCCGCCGCGCCAGCAGATTGCGAACCATAAAGTTGATCTGATCTTTGTCTAATACACTTATATACATGTTGTCCCGGCGATGGGTGCAGTCCGCAGAATATATCTGCTGTTCTTTGTCCACCGGATACGGAAAATGTTTTTCGCAAAAGGCGATAAGTTCATCAATGGTCATGACCTGTTCCGTCAGCATTCCCATATCTTCCGGAGTACATCCTTTAAGATAGTGGGCGGCGGCAGCTTTGAAGGAACCGAGCTTGAACAACTCCGCTCCGGCGATCGCGTGCAGCAGCTCATGGGATTTCATGGTAATAACGGTTACCCCGTTTTCTTTGATATCCCCATCCGGATAGGTGGCAAGGTAACGTTCTATGGCATCGATTTTGGCATTGCCCTGAAGCGAGTTGATGATAAGCGCATCGCGGAGATTGTTGTACTGCGGGTAGGGGGCGAGTATCTTCAATGCCTCCGGCAGGGGAGATTTTACGGCGAGCAGCGGATAATTTATCTTACTTTGCATGGCAAATTCTTTTGCCACTTTGCGGACATTCGGCATCTCCCGGTTGGTCAGACCGACGGTTACGATCAGGTCGCGCATACAGAGGTCTTCGCTTGCCATCTTCCGGAGGTTGGCTTCGGATTCGGTGTACAACGCCCAGTCGAGATCAATGTCGGAATCCCAATTTGCATCTATTTCTCCGGGCGTTTTGGTGATATCGTACTGCCCGGGGTAAAGGAGGTTTTTTACATTGACGTTCGTTTTCCTGAGAAGAAACTTATAAGCACTTGTCCGATCGGTATAGTCCTTCGGATTGCGGCTGATATCGTTGATGATCTTCAGTATACAGCCCTGAGTATCCAGACAGCCATCTTTGTAACTTGCGATCATTTTTTGCAGATATTGCTCTCTGTGTTTCAGCGACCACGGTGCATCCAGTGCGTGTCTGATGATATTGTGCAGAACCGGGATCGTTGTGTAACGGCGTTGTTCCAGCGGCAAGGCAAGAAGTTGTTTCCATTCGTCGGGGATTACGGTATCGACAGTACGCATACCGCGGGCATATAATTCAAACTCCAGCAGTTGCTTATGCGGGGCACTTTCGGGGGCAACAACAAATGGATGGAGCACGAACTGAAGCAAAGCCGCCAATTTTGCCGGGGAAACTCCGGTCCCTTCGGCGGCACGTTTTATATCCTGTGTCCAGGCATCGGTACGGGAGAGACCTTTTGGGAAAAAAGTGGTTATTTCCGGAAAATATTTTACCGCCACCAAAGTTTTGTTGTCATAGGCGTAAGGCGTTAGGGTATCATCCCCGTGATCGACCAGCCCGGCGGTCGCGGGAACAGCTGTGACGGCAAGCAGCATTGCTGCAACGATGTTTTTGAGCATAAATTTCTCCTCCTGTGTTTTATATAAAATGGGAACACCAACCTTTTTCTTCACCGTATTTTTTACGGGATGAACCCCGAAGATGGCACGCCACAAAAGATATCTCCGGAAGAGAAATTTTTCAAGTGCAGAAATAAAAAATCCTGCATATTGTTGATAATTTTATGCAGGATGGATTTGGTTTCCGGAACGGGTTTGTTCAGTAATCCGCCACCAGCAAACGGTACGGTTCAGCATCCTCTTCCAGACCTGGGAAGCGCTTGCGCGGTTCGGCAAAGCAGTTGTCATTGTCGTCATCGTTGACACTGGAAACCTCGCCGGTGACCACCGGTTTGCCGCCGATCTCGGCGCAGAAGGTGTGGAACACTCCGGGCGTCAACGTCAAACTGCATCCCGGCGGAACGATAATGGTACTTCCGGAATCGACGGTCAGCATCCTGCCGTCCATGGCGACGGAAACTTTACCGCTGCCCGGTTTGCCGTTATCATCGTTGTGGAGTTTAAAGACCAGTTTGCCGCCGCCCCGGTTGATGATATCCTCCTGCTTGCGGTAATGGCAGTGCATGGGGGTGACCTGACCGGGCTTGACCAGCATGATCTTTTCGGCGTATGGTTTGGTGTACTTTGCGGAATTGGCGACACCGTTGCGGATGGTGAAGAGCAGCAGACCGCAATTCAGATAATCGTCTGAACCGAAATCGGTCACGTCCCAACCCAGTTTGCAGTCAAAAATTTCCGCACAGCTTTCGCGGTTGGCGGCGAAATCCGCCGCGCTCCAGCGGGCAAATTCCGGAAGCAGAAAACCGTAGGAGGCAAAAATTCCCTCCGCCTCTTTGATGTAAGCGTTGACTTCACTGCGTTTCATGTTTGTTTAAACTCCTTTAAAAGATGACAGCTTCGCCGTTTTTGGCAGAGAAGGTTTTTCCGCAGGCGCACTTGACCGTGATGCCGCATTTTCTGTCGGCCCGGACATCGAAGACCTTTCCGGCAAGACGGACATTTTTCAGTTCGATAAAGGAACAGTTTTCCGGCAGAGCAGGTTTTACTTCCACACTGCCGTCGATGCGGCAGCGGATACCGAACATACCGAAGATGATGCTTTGCGCCAGAGCCGCGCCCTGGATATCATTCTGCAGCGGCGTGTCGCGGCGGTATTCCGGTACATCGGCGCGCTGGGAGTCGCCCCAGTAGGGGAGCATGGAGCCGAGCCAGAGAAGCGAGTTGAAGATGGTTTCCGCCTCTTTGCTCTTTCCGCTCTTGTAAAGACGGTCAACGATCGCCGGAGCAAAGCTGATACAGCAGCCGGGGCCGCCGTTGTCGATATCGCGTTCATCGTAAGCCGGGTCCTGTTTGCCCAAAGAATGAATACCGTACTGACCACGGAATTCATCAGGGTCCATCAGATGTTTGATAAGGGCGTTCTCCGACTCTTCGGTAAGAGCCATATCTCCCCAGCCCAGAGCTTTGAACATCTGCATGGTGTAGCGGAAATATTTTTCGCCTTTCATGTCGATGGCGTAGAACCAGCCCTCTTTGGCATCAAAGAGTTCATCGTGGATCGCCTTTTTCAACGCCTGAGCGCGGGCGACGAAATCGACCGGAGTTTTGACGTCGGCGATCTTGCACAGCTCATCGACCAGATAATAGTTGACACAGCGGCGCAAGTTGAGGTCGGGCACGATGCCGTCGTAACGCAGTTCGCGGCGCAGTTCCAAATGGTGGTTGCCGTCGCCGTAATCGACCAGCACCGCATCTTTGGTGAAATCATCGTGCATGACCGCCTGTTCGATCATGTGTTCGATGATCGGTTTGCCGTTGAGTTCTTCAAAGAGGAAATCTTTGTCGCCGGTCTGGAGAACGTAGGCGTGGGTGAGGAAGATGGTCTTTTCCTGATTGATGGGATAATAAGGACCGTAAGCACTGCCGTCTTCGGGGAAGAAGGCAAAACAGGACGAGAGGTCAAGTTTCAAATAGGTTTTAAGATGCTCTTTTGCCGCCTGCGGGTCGAGCATGCTCCAGAGGCGGTAAGGTTCGCCGTAGTTCCACAGATAACAGCAGACACATCCGCCGTTGACACTGCCGGTGCTGTAATAGGGGTGGTGGAGAAATTCCGGTACATCCCATTCGTTGAGGAGCAAATGGAGCATGGAACGGTTGTAAACTCTGGTGTAGGCATCGTTGTCGGAGGCGAACTCCGGCATTTTGGCGAAAAGTTTTTCCGTGCGCTGTTTCCACCACGCTTGGGTATCGGAGATCATCTTTTCCGGGGCGGCGATGGCAGTTTTTACCAGCTTGGAAGCATTGGCTTTTTCATCCATGGCGAAAGCGAAGTAGAAAACTTTCTTCTCTTTGCCTTTGAAAGAGAGCAGTTCCGCATCCAGCACACCGGAACAGAGGGGGAGTTTCGGGGTGATCTTAAGCGATGAGGCAAAGGCGATACGGTCGCTGTCGCTGTCGAGCATGAAGATGCCGCGATCAAAAGACTGCGTGGTGAACGGCGCACGCAGCGGCTTGCCGAAGCCCCAGTGTTCCGGACGGCCCAGACCGCCGATAAGTTCGCACTGAAGCTGAAGTTTGGCGGCGGAAGCGGAGGTGTTGGCAACTTCCAGTTTCATCACGGCACTGCGGGTGCCGGTGATAAGGTAAAAGCTGGAAACACAACTCCAGTTACCGGAGCGGCCTTTGCGGGTGAGGCAGACCGGCGACCACTTGTAATCAACTGCCTTCATGGACTTTTCGTTGAAGCGCAGATAGAAGCGGAAATCGTCACTGAACATGGGCGGCGCATACATTCCGCGAATGGCGGCAACGTCGGTAAAGTAACCGTTCATGGACATGCGGGTGTTGACCAGACCGAGGTCCTCCGGGGAGATGATGCAGTCGGCACCCTTGATGGCGAATAATTTGTCGATATTCATTATTTTCTCCGTTTACTCATTCTCCCGGAGAGATATGCTCCGGGAGAGGTTGATTGCTGCCAAATCACGGCAGGATAAGTTTGATAAGGGCGTTCCGGATGGCGAGGAAATCTGCCGGACGTTTTTTCGGCATTTTCGCCACCGCGGCAAGTTTAGCTTCCCAGTTGGGGTCTTTGCGGGACTTGAGAGCTTTTTCCGCCTCTTTGTAGTAAAGGTAATCGGTGATGCCGTCGCGCATATCTTCCAGACGGATGCAGCTTACCGGCTTGAAGAAGTCGCCTTTTTTGCGGACATAGACCAACTGGCAGATGCTCTGTTTTTCCGGCGGATAATTGTGTACCGGAGTGCGGGCGGCTGAGCTGTAAGCGTAGCGGTATCCCAACCACTCTCCTGTGACACTGCCAGTCCAGACCTGATAACCGTCCATGCGGTCATTGATCATCACATCCCAGAGATCCATACGTCCGGCAAGACGGACATCGCGTTCCGCCCAGCTGGTACGGTTGGTGTAGCGGGCGAGTTTGACGCCGTTCTTCTGCATCCAGCGCAAATCTTTTTCAAAGGCGGGATTGCTCAAGCCGGAACGGGTGAACGCGATATACTTGTAATGTTTGGCAAGCGGCTTGATGTCGAAGTAATCCGAACCGCTTGGGATCATGTAAAGCGGTATCTGCGGGGCGCATTTGTGGAGCTTTTCCGCCAGCGGATACTGCCACAAGCTGGTATCTTCGTCTCCGGTCTTGTAGTAGAAGCGATCGGAGTTGAGACCGTTTTCCTGCAGGAAGTTGATGAAGGTGGGGAAGACTTCCGGATAAATATCTTCGGTACGGGTGGAAAATACCGGTTTCAAACCATATTCGGCGCAAATCTGGATGCGTTCTGCAAAGTCGCCGAAGTCGCCGTCGATCTTGATTTCACCGGAGAAGTCGATGCCCGGATCGACCATTTTGCTGATGTAGTTTTTGTTATCTTTGATGTGCGGCGGCGGAACCAGACGTTTGCCGTTGAGGTAGATGCGCGGAGTTTCAAAACTCACGTCGGAAACGTAGTGGTCACGCAGCAGCTTCGCCCAGGCTCGGCCGGATTTTCCGGGGTAGGGGAGCTGGGTAAAGGGGTATATCCACACCGGATTGGAACGGCTGTCCGGCAGCACGATCGGCAGCACTTCGCAGGAAACAGGCACACTGCCGATGTTTTTGCCGTCGGCGCGGACGGCGATCTTTCCGGTATATTTGCCGGGCTTGGCATCGGCGGCGTTGATCAGAACGCGGATCTGCGTGGTGACATATTTATCCAGTGCAAAAGGTTCGTCGATATCTTCGACCAGTTCCGGAAGCGGGCGTTTGCTCCAGGTGTTGTAGTAGCCGGGCCACAAATCCTTGTCCGGAGTGAGGAAAAGGATGCGCTGACAGGTGATTTGAGAAGCGGGGATGATGCCGCTCTTGCCGACCAGAGCGGAGGGGCGCAAGGTGATGTTTTTTGCATCTTTCAGCGCGGAGATGATAAATGCCTTGTGGGCAAATTCGTTGACCGCCATACGGTAAGAGAGCTTCGCCGGATCGGGGGTTTTCAACTTGGAGGCAAGCAGCGGGATCTGGAAATCGCGTGCCGCTTCCAGTTCCATCGCTTCATCCCAGTTGGAAAGAAGCAATGCCGCTTGGCGGGCAACTTTGGAAAGCTGTGCGGCAGAAGCGTTGGTCGTTGTAACTTTGACTGCATCCTCCAGCGCACAGATACGGTTCTGATAATCAATGATGTTTGCAGGTTTGCCCTGCTTCAACGCGGCAGCAGTCCGGGCGACAGCGGGGACGTTCAGGTAGGGTTGAGCCTTTTTGAGGATGGCATCGGTGGTATTTTTGAATGCCTGTGCCGGTTCTCCGATGGTGAGGAAACCGAAGGCGTTGATCTCATGGTAACCTTTGGTGATGATCGACCAGGCGGAACTTTCGTAAAAGTCGCGCGGATCGGGTTTGGTCGCCGCTTCTTCCGGATGGCGGGAACGGCAGAAGTTGATACGGATGACTTTATCTTTGGCAGGGTCAATATTGAGTTCGCTCCATGGGAACGCCATTTCGGCACACCAGCCCTTGCTGTGGATGCGGGTGGCACTCTGCCAATTCATATTGATGTAACGGTCGCGGTCGAGAGCATCCCACTTGACATTGCCCGGAGTGAGGACAAACTGGCGGTATGCCATCGGTGAGTTGGGGTCGGTGATAAAGAGTTCGATGGTCTCATCCATGAAGATGGCGTTGTCATCGCGGACATTTTTTGCGCGGAGTTTTTCCGGTTTGCCGGGAAGATCCCAGGCGATATAGAGGTTTTTGTCATCATACGCGGTCATGACAGTGGTGCTGACAGAAACGACCTTGCGGTCAGCAGTACGGCGGAAATTTGTGAGTTTGGCGGCACGTTTCCAGGCGCGATCATTAAGGACACCGTCGATTTTGACATCGGAAGGAGAAACCTTGACCGCTTTGCCGCCTTGAACTGTGGCGGCGAAACGGGGACCTGCCGCCGCGGCAGCGGCAGAGGCGGCAGGAGTGCTTTCGGAGAGCATGGCATCAAGATTTCCGGCGGCAAGTGCGGCGGAGGCCTTCTTGAATTCAGCGGCGCGTTTTTCCATTTCCAACTGAAGTTCGTAGGCTTCGCGGGGATGGATGGTCTTGACCATTTTTGCGGCATAACGCGCCACGTCAGCCTGGAACTGCTGAATAAGTTTGGCTTTGGTGCCGTATTTGGCAACGGCATCATCCAGCAGCTTTTTGCAAACGAGATATTCGGCGCGGATGGCGGCGGCATAGTCGATGCGTTTGTAGTTGGGGATCAAACAGCGTTGGGGTTTGCTCACCGGATCGCAGACACCTTCCGGAGCCTTGCCCCAGATGACCGTGGGGGAAAGTTTGACCCGGGCGTTGTCGAAATCCACTTCACCGGCGGCAACCAGTATCATGGCGGAACAGCTGATACTGGTGGTATCTTTGAGGATCTTCTGCGGTTCGGATTCAACTTTTACCCAGCCGTTGGAAGTTCCGGCGCGGAAGCCGGCGTACTGGTGGAAAAGTGAACGTCCCTGCGCGTTGGTCTGGTTGGTGTTGATGGTGACACCGCGTTCGCCGCGGATGTTGTTGTACTTCGCCATGATGGAGAAGATGTAACGGTGGTTGTGGAGAACATTTTTACCGGTGACGGAAGCAAAGCCCCAGTAGATGCTTTTACCTTTGTTGAAGTTGATGCAACCAAGATAATGGCGTTGACGCTGGGCTTTTTTGTAGTCGCTTCCATACTGGAACCAGGTGGAATCGTAGTGGTTGGCATAGGTGGATACGCCGGTGGGCACGCCCCGGGTACTGTGTTCAAAACCGGGATTGCTCAAAACGTTCTCTTCCACGGTAACACCGTCGGCAACGACGGCGATGTCACATTCGGCATTGCTGTCGGTGCTGATCGTGGCGGTGTAGACTCCGGTTTTCCCGGAAACGGGCGCGGGAGCGGAGAGGACTTTGACTGCCGGAGAAGAGAGTTTGAGGGCGACATTTTTCGCCTTTTCCGGACGGTTGAGGTCGTTACGCAGATTGATGGTAAGAGTTACAGCTTTACCGGGCTTGGCATTGTGGTGCGAAACGGTAAAGAAGCTGCACACCGGATCGACCGGTGCGGCACACAGCGAACATATTACCGGAAATGAGCTGAGAAGAGTTGTTAATTTCATGGTGGAAATCCTTGTTGTTTTTATCTGAACGCGCCCCAGGAATCATACTGTTTGGTATGGCCGCCGCGTTTTTCTCTCCACGCCCAGTCACCGGTATCGCCCCAGTGCCAGTCGGTGTAGTCGCCGCTGGTGGCGGTGTTTTCAAAGCGGTGACCATCGACGTGACCGTCAACATAAAGCACGTTGGCTGTCGGTTGAGCCTTGCTTTGGGTGTGGGAACCCACGGTCCCGAAACCGAGGATGTAGCAGCGGAGCATGGCGGCACCGCCGGGACGGGCGACTTTGGTCTTTTTGAATACGCCGTTTGTCGCGTTCAGAGCCGTGGTCATACCGTAGGTGGTCCCGTAATAACTTGCGCTGCTGACTCCCACTCCACGGGGATAACCCATGCCTTCGATACCGGCTTTGCAGGTGGTGAGTCTTTCCAGTTTGGTATAGTTGGCTTCATCCACATCTGTTGCAGAGGTTCCCAAACCGGGAACGATATATCCGGCAAGCGGGTTGCGGACGGCACCGTTGCGGGGATGCTTGGTGCCATCGCCGCGGATCCAGTCCTCTGCACTGCCGAAGCGGGGGAAGAAATCGAGGTTGTCCTGAATGTACAACTCAAAGGCTTTTCCGAGCTGACCGAGTTTGTTCTGACAATCGGTACTGCTGGCGCGCAGGCGCGCGCTCTGCAGAGCGGGCAGCAGCATTGCTGCCAGGATGGCTATAATGGCAATAACAACGAGCAGTTCGATCAACGTAAAAGATTTTTTTTCAGTGTTCATAATCAGTGTCCTTGTTTTGTCAGTTTTTGAGTGCATAACGGAACGGGGAAGAGTTGTTTATCTTCCCCGTAAATATCCGATCATCCTTTTTTGAGACGCCACATGACGACAGTGTTGGCAGTTCCGCCGTTGCTGATGATTTCAAAATCACCGAATCCGGCAGGTATCAGCGCGCACTGTAAGCGGTCGATCACCGTCTGCTTGGAGGGGTCTGCTTTGGAACGGATGGTGACCGAAGTTCCGATGGTGAGCGTTGCCGCCAGCAGGTATTTGCCCTGAGTGGAGTGTTCCGCACGTTTGGTGAAGTGGAGACGCTCGATTTCAAAGGGCATCTGCGGGAGGGTGGCAAAGCGGTCCATGGAGTATTCCTTGTTCCAGCTGACCATTTTGGCTTTGGGCTTGAGGTGGTCGCGGACATAGGAGGCGCGGCAGCATTTGTCGATGGAGAAGTAGCGGTCAAGGTGCATCTTCATCGGTTTGCCGGTCATGGTTCCCTTGACATCATCCCAGGTCGGACGCATGAAGTCGTAACCGAAGAAGCTGTATTCACCGCCGGCGGCGTTACCGCAGGTATCCATTTCCAGAACCATCTGGTTTCCGCCGTGACCGTGGGTGGTTCCTTCGGGAATGAGGAAGAGGTCACCGACGTTGGTATCCCAGTTGGCGATGAACTCCTGCCAGTTGGGAATGGGTTTCTGCTGATCCCAGCTTTCGCGGCAGAGGCGTTCCCACTCTTCCAGAGAAGCATCTTCAAGGAAGCCCATGTGGGTGTTTGCACCTTCATACGCTTCAACGATGTAGTAGGTTTCGTAACGGCCGAGGGGTTCGTTGAAATGACGTTTGACGTATTCAGTACCGGGGTGGTTGTGAATTGGCATACTGGTACGTTCTGCCGGCTGTTTTTCGGGGAAGTAACCGTCATCGAGCCAGATCTCCACCGGAATCAGACCGGGATAGTTGGCGTTGGAGAAAGCACCCACCAGCGCATCACCGTGATGCTTGAGCAAGTTGACGATCGGCATGTCGATGCTGATTTCGTCGGAAATTTGCACCAGCAGAGCCAGGTCGGCACCGGCGAGGCGGTTCCAGGCGTTGTTTTTGAGACCGGGGATATCCCAGAGGTCGCGGTAGCGGTAAGCACCCCAGGGACCGGGGGAGTAGGTGCGGATCTGCTTGAGAGGCATGGAAGCCAGTTGGGAGAGCATTTCAGAATAGACATCGGCGGGGAAGAGTTTGATATCTTCCGGATCGATGGCTTCGGCGTAGAAGTCGATGTTGTCGATGATGAGTTCCTTGTGCCGCTGGAGGATATAGAAGTCGCAGTAGTAGTACTCTTTCCAGCCGTAATCTTTCCGGGCTTCTGCGCTGTCGAAGGGAATGAGGGTGCCGGTCCACATCTTCCAGAGCATCGGGTCGGCGGTGTGGTCGCAGTAGACCAGAACGGCAGGAACGTTACTGGCATCGAAGTTGGCACCGGGACCGGCGATAATGACGATATTGCCGCCTTTGGCGGTATCGGCGATCTCAGCGGAAACTGCGGCGATCGCATCGGCACTGTTGTAATCCGCGAGGACTTCACCTTCGTTCACCCGTCCGAAAGCCGGTTCATCGGTGATCCAGGGATGTTTTTGGGCGATGACGGTGGCGGTATCCTTGAAGAAACGGGAAGCGGAAACGGTGGTGACTTTGCAGGAGGATTTTTTTGCGATGGCGGCGGTGAGCTTTGCCGCGATGGCGGCATAATCCACTCCGTACCAGCCTTCAAGCTGAATGACTGCGCCTTTGGCGGCATCAATTTTGGCAACGGCGGCATCAGCGATGCAGGTGATGGCGGCATCGCTGACGGTGATTTTGCTGAGCTGTGCTGAACTCAGCGCGATACGGTTTTCGGCATTCTGACGGTTTTCATAAATAGGCATGATATTTCTCCTTGATTTGGAATGTTTGTATGTGTCACTTGTATACTATAACGAACATCTGTGATATTGTCAAGTGTTTTTTGGGGGTATTAATTTTTTTTTTACGAAAAAAGTTGTTGTTGACGGATAAGTCTTATAAGTCCTATAAGTCCTATATCCGCCAGCTTCGGCTTATGTGCATAAAAAAACGCCGGAATCGTTTTCGATTCCGGCGCTTTGGGAATTAACCGCAAAGATTACTTTTTGCTGACACGTTCAGCATAGGTTCCGGTACGGGTATCGATCTTGACGATGTCGCCCTGATTGATGAAGAGCGGGACCTGGATTTCAAAACCGTTGTCGATCTTCGCCGGTTTCATGACGTTGGTGGCGGTATCGCCGCGGACGCCGGGTTCAGTTTCGACGATCTCTTTTTCGATGAAGGTCGGCAGAGTGATGTCGATGGGTTCGCCGTTGAAGATGACGAAGTTGCAGAGGCTCTCTTCGATGAGGAAGTAGGCCTTGTCGCCGAGTTTTTCCGGAGAAACACTGAGTTCTTCGTAGGTGTCGGGATCGCTGAAGACGAAGTTGTGACCATCGTTGTAGGAGTAGTACATCTCACGTTCTTCGATGTTGGGTTCATCGATCTTATCGGTGGGGCGGTAGGTTTTTTCCATACCGGAACCGTTGATCATGTTTTTCATACGGCAGCGGTAGAGGGCGGTTCCTTTTCCGGGTTTGCAGAATTCAAACTCGGTGATGATCCACGGAGCACCGTCGATTTCGATTTTGAGGCCTTTTTTCAAGTCGGAAGCACTGAACATTTGTTTCTCTCCTGATGGTTTTTCTTGTTGAAATTTTAAAATGTTTTCATTTAATATACCACATAAAGAGGAGTTTTTCAAGTCCAACCTTGAAAAAGCTTACAATACGGGCTATATTAATCACACGTTTATGCAATTATTATAAAGGGAAGTTCTTATGCCTATAACTGAAATACTGGAAAGAAACGCCGCTCTCTACGGTGATGATGTGGCTCTGGTGGAGATAAATCCGCAGGAGCTGGAGAAACGTCACAGCACCTGGCGGGAATACTCTCTTATCGAACCCGGACGCTCGGATGCTTTCCGTTCGGAGATCACCTGGGCGGAGTTTGACCGGAAAGCCAACCGCCTTGCCAACTTTCTTCTGACCCGCCGGATCAAGAAAGGGGATAAGGTCGGTATTTTGCTGATGAACTGTCTGGATTGGCTGCCGCTTTACTTCGGTATCCTCAAAGCCGGTGCCATGGCGGTTCCGCTGAACTTCCGCTATACGGCGGATGAGATCAGGTACTGTCTGGAACTTGCCGATGTCGATTACCTCTTTTTCGGACCTACTTTTATCGGCCGTGTTGAGGATATCTGCGACAAGCTCCCCCGGATAAAGTCATTCATCTACGTCGGATGCGATTGCCCCAGCTTTGCGGAATCGTATATGGATCTGGTCTCCTACTGTTCCAGCAAAGCTCCCAAAATCGAGCTTTCCGATGATGACGATGCCGCCATCTACTTTTCCAGCGGGACCACCGGTTTCCCCAAGGCGATCGTCCATCGCCACCGGAGTTTGATGCACTCCTGTCAGGTCGAACAGAAACATCACGGTCAGACCCGCGATGATGTGTTTTTGTGTATCCCGCCATTGTATCATACCGGCGCAAAAATGCACTGGTTCGGCAGTTTCCTCGTCGGCGGGAAAGCGGTTCTGCTGCGCGGCGTGAAGCCGGAGTGGATCATCAGTGCCGTTGCCAATGAAAAGTGTTCCATCGTCTGGCTGCTGGTTCCCTGGGCGCAGGATATCCTTGATGCGATCGAGCGCGGAGAAATCAAACTTGACGAATATCAACTTTCGCAGTGGCGTTTGATGCACATCGGTGCCCAGCCGGTGCCGCCCAGCCTTATCAAACGGTGGAAGCAGGTCTTCCCCGATCACGATTATGATACCAACTACGGATTGAGTGAATCCATCGGACCCGGTGCGGTGCATCTCGGTGTTGAAAATATTGACCACGTCGGTGCCATCGGCATTGCCGGTTACGGTTGGGAAACCGCTATCGTCGATGAAAAACGCAACGTTCTGCCCCGGGGCGAAGTCGGTGAACTTGCTGTGCGCGGCGACGGCGTTATGAAATGTTATTACAAGGACGAAAAGGCTACCAGTGAAGTGCTTTCTCCTGACGGCTGGCTTTACACCGGAGATATGGCGCGGGAATCGGAAGATGGCTTTATCTATCTGGTCGACCGCAAAAAGGATGTTATCATCTCCGGCGGAGAGAACCTTTATCCGGTGCAGATCGAAGATTTCCTCCGCCGTCATCAGGCGGTAAAAGATGTCGCTGTCATCGGTTTGCCCGATGCCCGTCTGGGCGAGATCGCGGCGGCGATCATCGAGGTGAAAGAGGGCTTTACGCTCACGGAAAGTGAAGTCGAAAAGTTCTGTCTGGATCTTCCCCGCTATCAGCGGCCGCGCAAGATCATCTTCGCCGAAGTTCCCCGCAATCCGACCGGAAAGATCGAGAAACCCAAACTCCGCAAGATTTACGGTGCCGATAAACTTGTCGCTATGCAGAATGAGATAAAATGAACCGTATAAATCATGTTGTTTTGCTGGGTGCCGGTGCTATCGGCGTACTTCCTGCGGCGCAGCTGGCGGTTTATGACGGCGTGAAGCTGTCTGTTGCCGCCGATGCGGAACGGGTGGCGCGTTACCGGGAAGAGGGGATTTTTCTCAATGGAGAGAAACTCCCGTTTCAGTATGTTTCTCCAGAGGAGCTGGACACCGCCGATCTGGTCATCGTCGCCACCAAGATGCCCACGCTCCGTGCCGCATTGGAGAATGTGGCTCCGGCAGTGACGGAAAAAACCGTGTTCCTGCCGGTGCTGAATGGTATTTCTGCGCGCGAGGTCATTGGAGAGCGTTTCCCGCAGTGCCGGGTGCTGGGAGGATTCCACCTCGGTCACGCAAGTGTCCGGGAGGGAAACCGAATCACCCATGACGGAGTCGGAACCATTTACTGCGGCGGCGAGGCGGCAGCCTTGGAGTTCGCTTCCGGAATATTGAAAGCTGCCGGTGTTGATGTCGAAACTCCGGAAAATTTTGAAGTTGCCATGTGGCAGAAATTTGTTCTCAACGTCGGTATAAACCAGACACAGGCATATTTCAACGCCGATTACGGTCAGGTCCAGCAGAGCCCGGAGATGCTCCGCATGGTCTGGGATCTGATGGAAGAGGCGGTCGCCGTCGGCAGAGCCTGCGGCGTGGAGCTGGGTGATGAGGTCATCGACAGCGCGATGATGGTCGTTTGCAAAATGCCGTCTCAGGTAAAGACTTCCATGCTTCAGGATGTTCAGGCGGGCAGAGAGACCGAAGTTGATGCTTTTGCCGGAACAGTCTGTTGTCTCGCGGAAAAATATGGTTTGGATGTTCCCAAAAATAAATCGGTTCTGGAAAAATTGAAAGGATTGTAAAATGAAAAGATTATGTTTACTGCTGTTGAGTGCCATTTGCTGTGCGCTTTCAGCCGGAGAACTTAAAGTGTTGACTATCGGCAACAGTTTTTCGGCTTCGGCTGCCCGGAGTCTGCCGTGGGTCACCGCTTCGGTCCCCGGATGCCGGATCATTCTGACCGGAGCCAATATCGGCGGCTGTTCGCTGGAACGCCACTGGGAGGAGTGGAACAAGGCGGAAAAGGATCCTCAATACAAACCCTACGGTGTCTGCTTTATCGACAGTGCCAAGCTGCCCGGGAACATCAAATACAAGCGCGGCAATGTCAATGAACTTATCAAAAACAACAAATATGATATCATCACCATTCAACAGAACAGTGCCAACAGCTGGAAGTACGAAACCTATCAGCCGTTTGCCGGTAATTTGATCGCAGTTTTGAAAAAATATCAACCGCAGGCTGAGATCGTTATCCAGCAGACCTGGAGTTACCGTTGCGATTCGCCCCGTTTGAAAGCGTGGAAGATCGACAATTCTGTCATGTATGACAAACTTGCCAAAGCCTATGGCGAACTTGCCGGAAAATATGGTTTCCGGGTCATCCCCTGCGGTGATGCGGTGCAGATTTTCCGTGCTGCAACTCCGGTCAAATTCAAGGCTCCGGACCGGAAGGCTCTCGCTTTGCTGAAAAATAAGGAAGCTCATGCTTTTGACGGCGAAGTCGTCGGTATGTGCAAATGGACGCGGCACAAAAAGACCAAACAATTTTACCTCTCCTGCGATACCAGCCATCTCAATCCCCACGGTGAATATATGCAAGGCGCAGTCTGGTTCAGTGTTCTCTTCGGCCGCCCGGCAACTGAAGTGAAATATCTCCCGGCGGGCATGACCCCGGAGATGCAGAAGTTCCTGCTGGAATGTGCCCGGAAAGCGGTTGAAAATTACCGGCAGCCGGGGAAATGATCCATGAGCAAGTCGCTCAATGTTTTGATGATCGGCAACAGTTTCTCCATCTGCGTGGGAAAATTTCTGCCGCAGATGGTGCGCTGTTTCCCCGGAAACAAACTTAAACTCACCAGCTGCTACATCGGCGGCTGTTCGCTGGAAACGCATTGGAACAATTTTCTTGAAGCGGAGCAGAACCGCGGTTTTTCTCCGTACCGCATCACTATTTGGGACAGTACCACGTTGAAAAAGCCGCAGTTCAAAGGCAATGTCAACGACCGTCTGAAGTCGGAAAAATATGATATCGTCACCATTCAGCAGGCAAGCCGGTTGAGTGTTGATTACCGAACTTATCAGCCGTTTGCCGGTGAACTTATTTCACAGATAAAAAAGTATCAGCCGCAAGCGGAAATAATCATTCAGCAGACGTGGAGTTACCGTGCCGATGCGCCGTTCTTGCGCGAAAACGGCATGGATAATTCCGCGATGTATCAGGCTCTGGAAGCGGCATATCATCAGTTGGCAAAGGATTACAGTTTCCGCATGATCCCGACCGGATATGCCGTACAGCTTTCTCGGAAACTGAGCGGATGTAAATTTAAAAACTACGATTGGGAAATTCTGGATTCTTTGCAGTGGCCCGATCTGCCGTGGCAGGCGGGCGATGTGGTCGGAAACTTCCGCTGGTACAAAAACAGTGATGGGGAAATGACCATTTACCGCGATACCAACCACTTGAATATGCGCGGCGAGTATCTGCAAGCGGCATTGTGGTGCGGTTTCCTCTACGGGATCGACCCGGAAGATATCACTTATGTTGCTCCGAAAATCGGCAAAACCGATGCCGCATTTTTGCGGAAATGTGCAAAAGAAGCTCTTTACTGGCGGGCTGGGCAGTGAAATGATTATCCGATTAGAGCCGGTTCAGAAATTCTGCAGCAGATACTGGTTTTCGGTATCGCTTGTCATTCTGTTTTGTTTACTGGTAAGTTTGGGAATTACCGGTTCTTCTCTCGGATTTTATAAAGGGCTGCCCGGTTGCGACGAATTGATTTCGCTTTCCGGCGAGAGGAAAGTTCTGGGAGTTTACCGCGGCGTGAGGGGAGATGAATTTATTGCTCACGGGACTGCGACTGCCCTTCAGCAATATCATCATGATCCGAAGTTTCCATTATTGAACACAAATTGCGGTGTGGAAGGACGCAATAACCTTGTGCTTCATGATACAGGTGCTCCGGTCAGACATTTGTCTGCACTGGGGCGTCCGGCGGTGTGGGGATTTTTCTTTCTGGATCTGCGCAGAGCGTTGTCATGGTATTGGTTTTTGCCGTTGTTTCTGGGCTTATGGGGATGTAAGTTTTTACTTGACCGATTGTTTCCGGAGCAGGAGATCATCAATGTTCTGTTGAGTTGTTCTCTGATTTTTTCTGCTTATGCCGGAGCATGGTCATTTTGGCCCGTGAATAATGTTTATGGGCTTTTTATTGCCGGAGCTGTGGTGATTGAAATGATACGCCGTCCTGACCGGTGGTATAAATATTTGTTGGCATTGATTGCCGGATGGATGCTTTTTTGTTCTTTTATGTCGCTTTATATGCCGAGGGTGATTCCGGCATTGTATCTTGTTGCTGCTGTGGTGGCTGTTTATTTTCATCAGCATAAATTATGGAAAGAACTTCTCAAAACCGAAAATTTATTTCCGTTATTGACAGTTGTTTTCATCTTCGCATTGTTTGCTGCATTATGGTTTTTGGATGCCCGTTCTGTTATTGAACGCATTTGGATGTCCGCTTATCCGGGGAACCGGCTGCATTCCGGAGGTGATCTTCCGTGGTGGATGTTCCATGCCGGATATTTTTCTTTATTGACCATTTACAAAACTGATTTTTCAAATCAATGTGAGCTTCAGAGTTTTTTCAATATTCTGCCTTTATTTCTGATTTGGTTCATTGTGAATTTCCGCCGTTTGCAATTCCGCAGGATGTGGTGGGTACTTTGGGGTGTTGCGGCGGTGACGGGCATATATCAAATTACAGGTTTTCCGCATTGGCTGGGTGAAATTACTTTTATGTTGCGGACGACCCCCATCCGGTGTTTGTGGGTCTTTAATATACTGCAGGTTTTTATGCTGGCTCTTTATTGGTATGAATCCCGGCATTCTGATTTCTCAATTTCCGGTGTGTGGAGTTGGAGCATAACTTCGGGAATGATGGTGTATGCCGGTGTTGCACTTGCGCTGATCCCGTTGCAGTTTTACCGGGGAATATCGGTTTATGCCGGATATGTTCTGATTTTGAGTTTAGCGTGTATGATCGTTTTTATTTTCGGGATTCTGGGATGGACAATATCCCGTAAGCCGTTGATTTTTATTGCGGTTTATGCGGTGGTCAATATGGTGCCGGGGATGATTTTCAACCCGGTTTGCATTGCTCCGGAAAAAATCGAAAATCGCTTTATCGCTCCGGAGGAAGCAGCTGAAATGCCGTTTGCGGGGCGGGGGTTATTTGCTGCCGGTAATGATTTTTTAGCAGTCGCTTATTCGTTGTGCGGCGGAAGAGTGTTCAACGGTTACTTTCTGTACTACGATGCCGGAATTGATGAGCTGTTGTTTGAAAAACAGCCGGAGCGGCATGATTTTCACCGGATGAATCATCTTGACATCAATTTAAGCGGCTCCGGGAGTGCTTTGCTCACAGCAAGAGTTCCATATCCGGATCGTATTGAAGTTACGATCAACGGTGCAGAATATGATTTTGCAAAATTGCCGATAGATGTTGTCGTTGCAAAAAATGCCGATCGTGAAAAGTTGGAAAATAATCCGTCTTTGGAATTTTGGAAGAACGGACGATATTTATGTTTCTTTAAAGTTGTGCGGAAAAAATGAACGGTATTGTTAAGAAAATATCTGTGTTTCTGAATCGCTTCGGTTGGCGGCAATGCGTATTGAAGGTTCTTGATGAGCTTTTCCCGGTAAAAAATATTGCTGTTCCTGAAATGCCGTTTCCGGTTCCGGAGAGTCCTGTGTCTTTTTTTACAGACGGCGATATTTCTGCTGAAAAAACTGTTTACCCGGCGGAATTGATTACTCCAAATGGCAAGTGGATGCTGATCGCGTCCGGCAAGGCACGCCTGGAAAAATATGCATTGTGGCGGATCGCCGCTTTTGTGGAAAAGCATCCTGAGTACGGAGTTCTCTATTTTGATAACGCCGTGGTAAAACAGCAGACTCCCGGGAAAAAAAGTTATATTTGCCGTCCGGATTTTGCGCTGGAGTATCTGCGCAGTTATGATTATACCGGGAGCGTTTATGCGATCCGCCGTGAGCTTGCCGGAAAATTTGAAGGATGTTCCAAGCTGGAAACCTTTTTGCGTGCCGCTGAAGCGGGGGTGAAGATCGGTCATCTGCCGGAAATAATTTACAGCTGTGAACCTGAAAAGGAAAATCCGGAGGCGGAAACCGCTGTTATTGCCGGACACCTGACCCGCTGCGGCATCGGGTTTGATGACATTTCCATTGCCGCCGGATGCCGCAGAATAAAGTATTCTGTTTCCGGAAATCCGAAAATTTCAATACTTATTCCGAGTTTTAATAATTGCGCTGTATTGAAACGGTGCATTGATTCGATAGTTCAGAAATCGACCTGGGATAATTGGGAGATCGTAGTCGTGGAAAACGGTTCAAGTGAACCGGGGCTTTTTGATTACTACAGGGAATTACAGCGTCATCCCGGAATAAAGGTGGTGACCTATCCTGTTTCGGAAAAATTCAATTATTCCAAAGTGAATAATTTCGGTGTTGAACATTGTTCCGGAGAATATATCCTTTTTCTCAACAACGATACCGAAGTCATTTCCGGAAACTTTCTGGAGGAGATGCTGTCCTTTGCGCAGAGACCGGATGTCGGCGTTACCGGAGCGAAACTTTACTATTTTGACCGTACACTGCAGCATGCAGGAGTGATTGTCGGAGCCGGTTCGATCGCGGCGCATCACTCGTGGCGGAGCAGTGAAAATGATGGCGGATACCTCAATACCCTTGCATGTGCGCGAGAGTTTTCGGCGGTGACGTTTGCTTGTGCGATGGTGAGAAAAAGCGACTTTTTTCAATTCGGTGCGCTGGATGAAGCGTTGGGAGTCGCGTATAACGATATCGATTTTTGTTTGCGGATGATCGCTCTCGGCAAGAGAGTGATTTATACGCCGTATGCGGAATTGTTTCACCATGAGTCACTGTCGCGCGGTCGGGAGGATACTCCGGAAAAGCAGGCGCGGATTGCCGGGGAAGCGGCATTGTTTGAGGAGCGGCACCGGGAAATTCTGGAAAATGGCGATCCCTTTTACAATCCCAATCTCAGTTTGAGCGGTCAGTCATTCACGCTTCGCGGCCGTTTGGGCAGATTAAAGCTGGTTCAGCGCAAAAAAAGGTCTTGAATGATGCTTTTTATTCCCCGTGCAAAGTGAAAATAGCGCAGGGAAAAAAGTTCCGTCATAACGAGAAAGAAGCGGCGGAAAAATCCGCATTTTCCCATTTGGGAACGGTTGGTCGAGTGGGCGATGCGCTCTTTTAGCAGACGTTCAGTATCATCGTCCAGCACACCTTTCAAACGCGAAAGTACGAAAGAGTGCAGTTTGGCGTTCCAGAGAAAGGTGTCATCGGCGGCAGAACGTTTTGCCGCCTGAAGCTGTCCGGCAATGCCGGTTTTCTTTCCGGAATTAGAGGCGTTGCTATGGTGTTGGCGGAACAACGCAAGCGGCTGGGGAATCACCGCCCAGCCGTTCAGTGCGGCAATAGTCACTCCAATGAAGCTGTCGTGGACATTTTTCAATTTCGGAAACGGCAGAAGATATTTCAAGGTACTCTTTCTGAATGCCATATCGTGTGCCGCCGGAGGAACCCGTTTGAAAAACGTTTCTGTCTGCGGCATTTTCGGCAGTCGGGCAGGGGTGTAGCCCCGGCACTCCAAATGGGTGTAACCCAATGGTTCAAGAGCCGCATTGACCACAGTGCTGTCGGAGTAGACACCGCGGACTTTGGCATCGGCAAAGGGGGCGAGCATCTTTTACACTTTATCTGCGAGCCAGATATCATCCTGATCGGCAAGAAAGATCACATCTCCGGAGCAGAATGATAATCCCCGTTCAAAATTTCCTGCACACCCCAGATTTTTTTCATTCCGGAAAATCCGGAAGATTTCCGGATTTTTCCTTTGATATTCCCTGAGGATGTTCCACGTTTCATCCGTGGAATTATCGTCACAGACCACGATTTCAGTTACCGCAATACTCTGAGCAAGTATGGAATCCAGCTGGGTGGCGATAAACTCCGCTCCGTTGAATGCGGCAATGACTACTGAAACCGTGGGATGTGCCATGCTTTTTACTCCTTGATTTCCTGGACGATACCTCCGGGAAGGATGCGGAACTTCTGCTTGCCGTCCGGCGCGCTCTTTTTCAGCTGCGGACCGGTGAAGATGAAGCAGGGGTAGATGATACCGCCGGTGCCGATTTCACTGTTTCCGCGCCGCTGAGCCTGAATGACCAGCAGATTGTCGCCGTTTTCATTGAGCAATCCGGTGAGGTCAAAGGTGAAAGGACGACCGAAACCGCGACCCATGCCGATATATTTTCCGTTGCACCAGACGCGGACGATGTTATCCACGCCGCCGACCAGCAGTCCGGCGGTTTTGGTGTCCAGCTTGGGGAAGGGGATGCGGTACCACGCAGAACCGGAACGGTAGCCGAGCAAGCCCTGCGCATCCCAGGTGGATTTGAAGGTCTGAGTTTCGATAAAGTGCTGATCGTTGATCTCCGGGGCATAGTATCCCATCATGCCGCCGGCGTTGAACTGGTCGAACATGGTCTTGAGCTTGTTCGGTATCTTGTAGACGATCTTGTAGGGCGCGGAGGAATATTTGACCGCTGCTTCTACTGCATCCTGCTGAAGTTTGCGGAGATAACCGGCACCTCCGGTGGAGATGTATCCTTCGCCGTTTGCAGTTGCCGCAAGGAGTTCTTTGCGAACTTTGTCAAAATATTTTTTTGCTTTGGCAAATTCAAAGTTGTTGAATGCGGTTTTGAAAGAGAGGAAGTCATCCAGCGCATTGAGTGAAAGTTCGGCGATCTGTACACGGAGACGGTCTTCATCCGTGTCCGCAAGTTTCTTGGCTTCCGCGAAGTACCCGCGGGCCTTGTCGACAAACGCCCGGTCATAAATCAGGGAAACGGCATGGAAGGAACCGGCTTCCATACCGGCGGCACCCTGACGCTCAGATTGCATGATGTAATATTTTTCCATGGGAGCTGCGGCTTTGCCGAAAGCGCCCTTGCAATATTTTTTGAGGATCTCCTGCCAGGTGAGTTTGGAGTTCCAGAGCAGTTGGGCTTCGGCGTAGTTGTGGGGACCGAGGTTGGATGCGCCTTTGTTGGATTCGGTATAAACGCCGAGGACACCGATGGATTTGTAGTAAGGCAGTTCATCCGCCCAGATGCGGATCTTGGAGAAAGGCATCACACTTTCGGCGAGGTTCCAGTTGTAGCCGCGGACAAATTTCGGATTGGGGGCAGTTTTCCATTTTTCCAGAATGGATTTGTAGTAGCGGCGGGTCTTACTGCGGGGGTCGAGGGTGCTGTGTACGCGGGAGAAGCTGATATCCGCGATAACCAGAACGATTTTGGGATGGGGTTTGTATTTTTCCGGATAATCGGTGTGGCTGTTGTAGAGGAAATAGCCGAGGTGGAGATTGGGGAACTCTTTTTCCAGTTTCTCCAAGAGGGTGTTGCACATGAGTATCAGCAGTTCGGTAACTTCCGGATTGCCGGTCGTGGGATCGATTTTTCCGCTGGAAGCCATGCGGCTTTCGATGGATTGGGAGAAGGCGTTGCCGTCAGCAGGACCCACACCGATACAAACTTTTTTATCTTTGGGCCACTTGTTCTTTTTGAACATATTGCGGATATAATCTTCGAGGATCGCCAGTACGCGCGGGTCGGTGGTTTCGATCTGCGGACCGCGGCGGGTATAGGTTCCGTCGAGGTTTTTCACCAGAGCGTACATGTCGGGATTTTCTTTGAATTTCTTACGGTAGATACGGGTGATATCAGAGAAAACGTGACCGCCGATCATCACCAGCGGATGGCTGAAAGTGGTGATTTGCATTTTGTTGCGCAGTTTCCACAGGTGGTAATCCATGCGGTTCTTTTTGTTGTGGACTTTCCAGTTCTGGGTGTAGAAGGGGCAGCGGACGGCGAAATCCGGCTTGCTGGAAGCGGTGTAAATTCCGGTGTCGACGGTTGCCATTTTGGGGATGACTTCACCTGCGACTCCGGTGAATACCCAGTCGCAGCCCAGACGGGAAAGCATCTCATAGATACCGTGGGCAACGGCGAAACCGGTCGCGCCGGAGATGACGATCTTATCTTTGGAACTTTCGATAAAGTACTCCTCTTTTTCTCCTTTACGGAATTCGAGGACGATCGCCGGACCGGAAGGTTTGGCGTTGTACTTCACCGGCAGAACGGTGTTGCTCATCTTTTTGAAGTGGTAGTTGAGATCGTCGACGGCGGTACGCATCGTCTGAGCGGCAAGCTCTGCTTCCGTGAGTTTGTCAGCGACCCGTTCATTGAACGGTACACCCTGATCGGAGATCGGGACGTTGACATAGATCGTTGCCTGCGGTTTGCCGTCTTTTATCAACACGGCGGCGTTGGCACTGACAGCGGCGAGCGCGAGCAGCAGAAATGATTTAAACTTCATACTTTTCTTCCTTGTACATTATTTTGATGCGGACACGATAAAAAATAGCACGGAACTCCTCTTTTGTCAAGAGACGGAACAAATAAAAACGCCCGGGAGCGCAGCTCCGGGCGTGGAATACTGAAAACTTCCCTTATTTCTTTATCTTTTCGATAGCACCGCCGGGGAGCAGGCGATATTCCAGTTCACCGTCGGGCGCGCGTTTTTCCAGCTGCGGACCGGTGAAGATGAAGCAGGGATAGACGATACCGCCGGTACCGACTTCACTGTTGCCTTTGCGCTGCACCTGGATGACCAGCATGTTTTTGCCGTTTTCATTGAGCAATCCGGTGAGGTCGAAGGTGAAGGGACGGGCGAATCCCTGACCCATGCCGATGTATTTATCGTTGCACCAGACCCGGACGATGGAATCTGCGCCGCCGACCAAAAGTCCGGCACTTTTGACATCAAGTTTCGGGAAGGGGATGCGGTACCATACCGAACCGGAACGGAATCCCATCAACCCCTGCGCATCCCAGGTCGAACCGAAAGTCGACGTTTTGATGACATGTTTGTCGTTGAGTTTACTGCTGTAATATCCCATCACATTGCCCGCATTGAACTAGTCAAACATGGTTTTGAGCTTGTCGGGGATGGGATAAACAATGCTGTACGGCGGCTGGGAATATTTGTACGCCATATCGACGGAATCCTGATGGAAACGGCGGAAATAGCTGTAACCTCCGGGGGAGACGATATTCTCTCTCTTGTCGATCTCGACTTTGAGATCATTCATGATCTTTTCAAACAGAGTTTTCGCTTCGGCAAACTTGAAGCTGTTGAACGCCTCTTTGAATTTGAGATGATCTTCCAGAGTGGTGAGGGAAAGTTCTGCGATGCGGATACGTTCTTTTTCCACATCGGTTTCGGCAAGTTTGCGCGCTTCGGCGAACCATTGGCGTGCCTGTTTGACAAAATCCATGTCGTAAATCAACCGGAAGGCGTGGAAGGAACCGGCTTCCATACCGGCTTCCGATTGCCGCAAGGTGATGGCAGTGTAATATTTTTCCATCGGTTTGGCGGCTTTGCCGTAGGCATTTTTGCAGAAGGTTTTCAGCACATCTCTCCACTGGAGTTTGGTATCCCAGAGCATTTTTGCTTCAATGTAGTTACCGATGGCGAGGTTGGATGTTCCTTTGGTGGTTTCGTTGTAAACACCGAGAACGCCAAGTGATTTGTAGTAGGGCAGGTCATCGCCCCACATGATGAGTTTGCTGTACGGGAGGATATTTTCCGCCAGATTCCAGTTGTAGCCGCGGAAGAACTTCACATTGGGGGTATTTTTCCATTTTTCCAGAATGGATTTGTAGTAGCGGCGGGTTTTGATATGCTCTTCCAGCGTACTGTGCAGACGGGAATAACTGATATCCGCGATGACGAGAACGATTTTCGGATTGGGCTTGTAGCGCACCGGAAAATCGGCGTGGTTGCTGTACAAATAGAAACCGAGATGCAGATTGGGAAACTCCTTTTCCAGACGTTCAAGCAGAGTGTTGCAGAGCAGAACTTGCAAGTCGGTGAAGTCTTTATTGCCGGTCGCGGGGTCGAGTCTGCCGCTGGAAGCCATCTGGCTTTCGATGGATTCGGAATAACCGCCGCCGTCAGCAGGACCCACGCCGATACAAACTTTTTTATCATTGGGCCACTTGTTCTTTTTGAACATGGCGCGGATATAGTCTTCGATCATGGCGATGACTTTGGGATTGGTAGTTTCGAGCTGCGGTCCGCGCCGGACAAAGGAGCCGTCGATATTGCGGACGAGAGCATACATATCCGGATTTTTGGCGAAAAGTTTTTGGTATTTGCGGATAAGGGCAGAGGAAACGTGACCGCCGATCATCACCAGCGGATGATTGTAACGGGTCAACTGCATTTTGTTGCGGAGTTTCCACATGGCGAAGTTTTTGAGTTCTGCGGTGGAATGTTTTTTGGTATTTCCGGGATACCAGGGGCAGCGGACGACGAAATCCGGTTCGCTGGTGACCGTATAGCTTCCGGTGGTCACGGTGGACTTTCTGGGGATCACCTCTCCGGTGGGGCCGGGGAATACCCAGTCGCAGCCCAAGCGGGAGAGGACCTCATAAAGACCGTAAGCGATGGCGAAGCCGTCCCGCCCGGAGATAACGAGTTGTTCTTTGGTACTTTTGATGGTGAACTCATCTTTTTCAGCCTTGCTTATCTCAAGGGAAATTGCATTGCCGGCAGGCTTGGTGTTGCAAACAACCGGCAGTTTCGCGCCGCTCATCTTTTTGATGTGGTAATTGAAATCATCGACAGCGGTGCGCAGAACGCGCTTGGCAAGTTCATCTTCCGCCATTTTGTCGGCAGTAGATCCGACGATCGGGATCGTTTTGTCGGAGATCGGTGCGTTGACATAGATCGTTGCGGCAGATTTACCGTCTTTGACGATGGTCAATGCACTTGCTGACAACGCCAATACTCCGGCTGCCAAAATTGTGAGTTGTTTTTTCATTGAAATTATTTTCCTTTCTTTTGGGTTTCTTCAGGGACTAAATAATGTGTTGAACGTAAAGATAAAGTTGATGGCACGGTGAGGAATTTTATTACGCCGTACATGTTGTTGATCCGCCAGAGTTTTCCGCACTGCTCTTCCGTGACCGGGAAGTTGTAGTAGCCGTTGCGCTTTGCCAGTTTGAACACTGCTTTGCCGGAAGGATCGTGGAGTGTGCCGCGGGTGGTTTTTGCATAGAAGCCGAGAATTTTGGTGCCGTGGGGGACGTAGACAAAGAATCTGCCGTTGAGTTCCGGAGAGCTTTCACTTTCCACCGGACGGGCGACAGCCATGGTTCCGGGCCATACGATACGGCTCATGTCGCCGTTGTCATTGATAAAGAGCTTGTGCAAGCCGGGATGTTTCGGTTTGAAGACAACTTTGCGCGGTTTGCCGTCCGGCGGCACGCTGCGGTCGGTTTGAATGAGAGTTTCGAGTTCACCGGTATCGGATTCGCCGCCGACTTGAACCAGTTCCAGAATGACGTTGCCCCGGTCGCGGTAGTGTTTGATCAACCCCCCGGTGACGGTGAGTGTGAACGGTCTGCCGTCACACCAGATGTAGAAGTAAACGCGCCGTCTGCTGTTGCCGGCTTGAATGGTGTTGATGCCTTTGGTGTCAGTCTTGCGCACCAGATTATTGCTGAATTCCTTGACATCAAAAGCCAGAAGTTTGTTGTTTTTGATGCCGTCGGCAACAAATCTGTCGATCTCAGCGGCGGTGGGGGCAGGGGTGTTCATCCAGTCGATGCCGGTTGCTTTGTTTCTCATTCCGCGCGGACAGAGGGCGCGGGGGGAACGATGCATGGCGTAGGTGTGTACCAAACGCAAATGGCGGATGGACGCCGCATATTTGAGGAGTTTGATGTAATTGTCCCATTTGATATTTTTGCTGTAATTGAAATATTCTTCACAATATCTGGTGTAACAGATCAAAGCATCGATACGCGTTTTTTCTGCGCCGGAAGCAAGTTTCCGTGCCGCATCGAGGTGGCGGTACATCCTGCCAAGCAGATCGGCGTTGAGTGGGCGGGGATTTGCGCCGTCCAGCAGTGAATAAAACTCCTTCATTCGGGCGTAGGAAACGGGGAACGCTTTTCTGAGGAAATCCTCTTTGAGTTCTGCCGGATCAAGCCCGGTGTTCCACATCATGTGCGCTCCGGAGTAGAAGCCGAGACCGCCTGCGCCCCAGTAATCACCGGCTTCCGCAGTAATGTAGCGGGCTCCGAGGTCGTAGAAGCGGTTGAGAGATTCTTTCATATAGGCGGTGTTTGAGCCTTTGCCGGAACCGGGGACAGTGCGGGTGAAGTAATATTCTCTGATACCGATATTGGCTTTGCGCTTTTTCCATCCGGAAATAAGCTCGTCGATGGTGTGACCGCCTTTTATGAACGCGGTGGCGATATTGACCACCACGTCGGGGTGCAGATCAACTTCCGGGGGGAGACAGTGCTGATTGTAGGCGTATATTCCGACCTTGTGACCGGTATATTTTGCCGTTACAGCGGCAGCGGTTTCGTTGGCAAGGATGACGGCGCGGGTACTGTAAGAGCCGAGTTTCCGGCAATTTTCACATTCGCACCAGCCGCCGCCGTCGGAGGGTTCAGCGGAAACGCTTTTCTCATTTTTCTTTGCGATACGTTCAAGTTTGTAATCAACAAAAAGTTTGCGGAGTTCCGGATTGGAAATACAGAGCTTGCTGGAATTGCGCTTGCCCTTGTACAGAGCATAGTACTCCGGGTGCTGTTCAAAAACCTTTTTGCGGTGGTGGATGAATCTGCCGTAAACGTGACCGCATTTGATGTTGATACCGCCCTGAAAGTTGAAGAGCTTCCACATCTCATCAAAATTGGTCGCTTTACGGTAGTCGCTCCAAATGCCCCAGCCGGGCCAGATGGAACGGCTCAAATAGTCGGGGCTTTCGGCGATGTTGAGTGAAATGGACGCCGGAAGTTTTTTCGGAATCACCTCCCATTCGGGCGCGGGGAAAAAGTGGCGGTAACCCAGTTCCCGGGCTAAAAATGCGGTCGCGAACTTTGCTCCGGCAAGGTCGGAAGCGGTGATTATCATACCATCTCCGGTGGTATTGATGCTGAAGCCTTGAGGAGAGTGTTCAGTGTTTTTGATGAACCTGATATTGCCGTTCGTGGTGACGGCGATTTTTTCTTTGCTGATTTTTTCCATCACCGTGCTTAAAATCTTTGCTGCCGGAAGAAATTCCTCCGGAGCTGAAATAGAGAGATCTTTCAACGCGAACGGTGTGGCTTTCCCGCGCTTGTGGACTCCGGCTGAAGCTGAAAACAACAGCGCGGCAAACAAAAATAGCATCGCATATTTTTTCATCGTATTTTTCCTGTATAGTTTATGTGATTTTATCTGGCTGACCAGCGTAAAGTTATATTAGTGTTGCCCGACATACCGGCATTCAGCGCGTTTCCTTTACTGAAATCCACAGAGCCGTCGAAGCGGCAGTTGTTGTATCCCCCGTGCTGCATGGTGGATATCGGGTATATGTTTGCCGAGCTGTTGAAACGTGCCATGTCGCCGACCATGACCTGTTCTGACGGCTGTTTGTATTTCCAGGTTTTGCCGCCGTTGTCGGTAACTTTTTTGCCCAGCATCGTGGTGCGGGGACAGGGATTCTGACTTTTTGAATCATCGTCACGATTCGAGCTGTACCAGCCGTACCAGTCGGAACTTTTGCGACGGCTGAAGCCGTAGGCAGCAGCATAATGCGTGTAAATCCTGCCGTAAGTTCCGGCGTTCGGATCTATTTCTCCGCCGCTTTTGCCGGAAAAACCGAATCCTCCGCGCTTGCTGAAACTCGGACAGACGATCAGGGGATGATATTTTATAAGCGAGGCACTGGCGGTCGGTTTTCCGGAGTTGGGAAAGAGATAATTTCCCATACCGCCGAGTTTGTCCCGGTAAGTGTAGATGTTGGTGTGGTTGCTGTTTTCATCGGTCGGGTCGATAAGCGGTCCCCAATCCTGATTGTCGTTTCCGTATTGCATAAAGGCGTATCCGATCTGCTTCAAATTATTCTGACAGGCGGCAGATTGCCCCCGGGCGCGTGCGCTCTGCAGAGCGGGCAGCAGTACTGCTGCCAATATCGCTATAATGGCAATAACGACCAGCAGTTCTATGAGCGTGAATGAGTGTGCGGGGGACAAAGGAAACTTTTTTTCACGGGAAAAAAAGTTTCCTCTTTCCCCCGCGCCCCCTTTCTCTTTCAAAAAAAGCGGAGTATTTTGCGGCTCCAGTTTGTCGCCGCACTTGAAAAAACGCACTGATGAGATAAAAGTATCTACCAGCAGTTCTATGAGCGTGAATGAGTGTGCGGGGCTTTCCCCCGCGCCCCCTTTCTCTTTCAAAAAAAGCGGGGTGTTTTGCTGCTCCCGTTGATCGCAGCGGAACAGAAAACGCAATGATGAAACTGCCGTTTTCGGCGGCTGTTCGATCAGTGTGGAACAGTTGATTTTTTCCATAATGTACCTCTCTTTCCGAATTGGTTATATAAGTGATGATTCTCTCAAGATAAATTCCGGTTTGATATATTTTCTCTGCGGCGGGGCATCCGGATTCCGGAGCCGGAACAATGTCAATCCGGACAGAATATCCCCCAGCAGTTCTGGTTTGGTGTCGATCGTCGAAAGCGGCGGAGAAAGGTGCCGGCTCAGTGAACGGTTGGATAAACCGATCACTGCGATATCCTGCGGAATTCTGATTTTCTTATTGTGCAGATAGTTGCAGATCAGGGCTGCGGAAAGATCATTTTCACAGAATACGGCATCAAGTTTTCCTCCGTTTTCGATGAAACTTACGAATGCTTCCACATGGTTGGCGAAATGCGGTTTGGACGGGAACAGAGAGGTGTTCAGCCAGTTTTGTTCAAAGCCGTACTGCCGGAACGGGGCGCGGAAAAAGTTCAGAGAGTGTCCCAGTTTGTAAATATTTTTTTTACCGTGTTCAACCAGATATTTTATGGCATCAAGGTATGCCGATTCAAGGTCGATATAACAGTAGTCCCCGGAAAAATCCTGATTTTGGTGAAAGCTGAAAATCACCGGATTTTTTTGATATTTGACCAGTTTATCCAAATCACCGTACCCGGTGCGGTATTCCATTATCAGGGCATCCATATTCCGGGATGCCACCTCTGCCAATCCGTATTCAACGATTTTTCTGTCTCCCAGAGAATCAATGATGCAGCTTATATATCTATGCGGCATCAATTGCACCGACATGTGGCGTATCGCCCGGCTGGCAAATTCCACATTGCTGGCGATAACTCCGATCGTCCGGGTGGCACAGCCCCGCAACGCCCGGGCATTGGGATTGGGATGGTAATTCAATGATGCTGCCGCCTCTTCCACTTTTTTCCGTGTTGCCGGAGCTACATTGCAGTCGCCCCGGAATACCCGGGTAACTGTCATTGTGCTGACTCCCGCTGCGCGGGCGACATCTTTGATGTTTGAACGGTTCATTGCAGTGTTAACGTTAACATTTTTCGGCAAAAATAAAAAAATCCAAAACTTTGGACAATATAACACAGTAATTTCAAAAATGCAAGTGGAGTTGTTGAAAAAATTATAGATATCACCACAGCTGTCCTATAAAAATCAAACCTTCGGCGGGCTCTACTCCAAAAAATCTCCCTGCGGCGGCGGGAGAGCCGCCTCGCCGCTCGTGCTTCGCACTCGACGGTTGCAGTCGATTTTCCGGAGACCTCGCTCTGCGGCATTCCGTGCGGCTTATGCCGTACTCATGCC
>JAFVZN010000032.1 GCA_017508135.1 Lentisphaeria bacterium
ATTTTCTGGAGTATTATCGGCGGATGCAGTGTGAGGCAAGGTCGTGTTTTGCAAGCGAGAAGCGAGGGGAGTGTACGACTGTACTCGACCCGAGCGGCGAGCGACGCAAGGCGCGAGATTGCCCGCAATGCACCGCCGCAGTTTTGATTCTTCTGAATTCACCTCCACCGATGAAAGCATAACATATTTTACAGGTATTGATTTATTGTCGTGACAGTTTATATTATTATTACAGACGAAAACTGATTTCAAGGAGGAAATTATGAACTTTACCACACTCACTCTGGAACGCTATTCTGTGCGCAGCTTCAAAAATGAACCGGTCTCGGAAGTACAGATCGAAGAGATCCTCGAAGTTGCCCGCAACGCCCCTACCGCCTGCAACCGTCAACCCCAGCGGATATTTGTTCTCTTTTCCCACGTCGGCAGGGAAAAAATCAAGCGCGCCACCGAATGTCACTTCAACGCCCCATTGTTCTTTGTCGTCTGCTACGACAGCAATGAATCCTGGAAACGCGCCTTCGACGGTCAGGATTACGGCATGGTCGATGCCGCCATCGTTATGACCCAGATGATGCTCAAGATCCACGAGATGAAACTCGGCAGCACCTTTGTCGCCTGGTTCGATCCGGAGATACTGCGCGAAGAACTCCAGCTTCCGGACAATCTGATCCCGGTCGGCATCCTCCCCTGCGGTGTCCCTGCGGACAATTCTGCTCCTCTGGATATGCACTCTGACAAAAAACATCTCTCTGACATCACCATTTTCATCTGACCGGCTTCCCCTCCCGGAAGCTCTCATGCCACGCTCTGCCGGTGGAACGGGAAAACAGACTTTTTCCCGTTCCCCGGCTTGTTTTACTGCCCGGAACAAAATACAAGCACAAAAAAGCAAGAAATAAGTATTTTTAAAATCCTCTTCCAATTTGTAAATATCATAATTCAGTGTATAGTATCAGCCGGAAACAAAAGTGTTTATTCAACGGGAAGCAATTTTTGACAACTTTTTGTCCGTTCCACCGCCCAAACAAGGAGTGCTGATAATATGGAAGATTTAATGTTTTTCGATGCCAATTGCCGGGTCGGCGATCATATCGAAACTTATCCCGGTATCCCGGAACTGCTCAAAGATATGGATCTCTACGGCGTGGATAAAGCTCTGGTCCGTCACAACAACATTCCCAAATCTCCGCTTGGCTCCAATGCTCAGATCGCCCGGATGCTGCGCGATGAAGACCCCGATCAACGTTTGACCGGTGTCTGGTGCATCCTTCCGGACTCCTGCGGCGAGATCCCGGCTCCGGATGAGTTTTTCCGGCAGATGAAAGCAAACCGTATCGGTGCCATCACCCTCTCCCCTTTTGAACACCGTTACCAGCCCCGCCGGATCGTGATCGGCAGAATAATGGATGCCGCCGCTGAACGGCGTGTCCCGGTTCTCCTTGATGCCTTCGCCAATCAATGGTCTCTGCTCTACGACTTTATCGAACGCTTCCCGGACAACACCTTTATCTATACGGAACTTGCCGGGAAATGGGGCAGTGACCGGAATATCCGCCCGCTTCTGGAAACTTACGGAAACTTCTACTTTGAGATCGCCCGTTACTGGGTTCCGGAAGGTATCCGCGATCTGGTTGAAAAATATGGTTCGGAGCGCATTCTTTACGGTTCCGCTTTCCCCTCCGGAAATCAGGGATGCGGGATGCTTCAGCTCAAACACTCCGGTCTCGATGATGACGCGATCGCCAACGTCGCCGGAAAAAATCTGGAACGGCTTTTGAAAGGAGCGCAATTATGAACAAGTGCATCTGGAACACCCCGGGAACTCTCGCCGAAAAGTTCTGGAGAGACGGCAGAGGCGATTTTCCCATCTACGATATGCACGGTCACATGGGAGCGCATTATGCCATCTGTTTCAAGCGTTGTGAAGCTCCGGAGATGGTCGCCCATGTCAAGCGCATCGGCGTGAAACGGCTGGTATTTTCCCACCATGAAGCCCTGTGGGGAAATATCCGCAACGCTCAGGTCTGCGATATTTGCCGGCAGTTTCCCGATACGCTCCGGATGTATGCCGGGATCATCCCCCAGCGGCAGGACCGGATAAAAGAGGATATCTCCATGTTTGACCGCTGGGCTCCTTATGCTCTCGGCTTGAAACTTCTCCCCGGATACCATTCGACCAACGCCATGGATCCCCGTTATGAGTACGCCCTGGCGTTTGCCAACGAACGCAAACTTCCGGTACTTATTCATACCTGGGGCAACGATACAGCGATACTCGATGTCGTTCAGAAGTATCCGGATGCAAAATTTTTCCTCGGTCACAGCTGTTACGGGGCATGGGATCTGGCATTCCGCTGTGTCCGGGAGTCCAACAACAACACCTTTCTGGAACTGACCGCCATTCCCGGCGACCGGGGGATCATTGAAAAACTGGTATCCGGTGTCGGCAGTGAAAAGATACTTTTCGGAACCGATATGCCGTGGTTCGACGAATATCAGGCCGTAGGCGGCGTGCTTGCGGCAAGAATTTCCGATGATGACAAACTCAATATCTTAAGCAGGAATCCGGAACGGATCCTCGGAAAGGATTTTTGACTTATGAAATTCGGTGTACAACTCTATAATTTCCGCAATGCGCTCTCTCAAGACTTCAAAGGCACGATGAAAGAGATCGCCAGGATCGGTTTTGACGGCGTGGAATACGCTTTCAATTTCGGCGGCATGGCTCCGGAAGAGGCAGCCGCTTTTACCAAAGAACTGGGACTGGAGTGCTGCGGCGCGATGTTCTCCCGCGAAAATCTGCTGGATGCGACTTCTGCGGATTGGGATTATGCCGCAGCATTGGCTCCTCCGGCGATAAGCATCAGTGCGATGGTCGACTTTGTGAATTTGTGGCAGGAAATACGGGATATTTGCGTTGCCATTCAGAAAAATGCCGAAGCTCACGGCGTTACTTTTGCCTACCACAACCACTGGGCAGAATATGAACTTGCTGACGGCGTTCCGGCGATGTACCGCATCCTCGATGCGCCGGAAGCGGCAAAAATCTTTCTCGAACCGGACGTCTGCTGGCTGACCTGCGCCGGAATGGATCCGGCAGCTTATATCGGCAAATATGCCTCCCGGATAAAGCAGATCCACTTCAAGGACAATCTTGAAGAGATGAAAAACGCAACCACAGTTCCCCTCGGTAAAGGCATCGTCGATTTGAACTCTGCTTTCGCCGCCGCCGTCCGAAGCAGCTGCGAATGGATCATTTATGAACAGGATACCAGCACCGATCCCTTCAAAGATGCCGCTGAAAGTCTGAACTTTATGCGATCACTCAAAAATTGATACAGGAGAAATAATATGGCAAATCTGGCACTTCTTGGCGGAGACAAATTGATAAAAGAGGATTTTTCAAGTTTGTTTCCGCAATGGCCGCCCCGGGATGAAGAGACCGCAGAGGCGTTGAAAAAAGTTTATATGGATGGGAACTGGTCTTTCAACAGTCCGGCAGAACAGGAATTTGAACAGGCCTTTGCCGGATATCACGGCGCAAAGTACGGAATTTTCATGGCGAACGGTACCACCACTTTGGAGTGCGCCCTGACGGCACTGGGCGTGAAAGCCGGAGACGAAGTCATCGTTCCAGCCCTCACCTGGATGGCAACTGCTCTGGCGGCATCCTACATCGGCGCGATACCGGTCATCGTGGATATCGAACCGGGAACATTGTGCATGGACCCGGAAAAAGTACGCTCCGCCATCACTCCGAAAACCCGGGCGATCATTCCGGTCCACGCTTACGGTTCGACCGCTGATATGGAAAAAATTCTGGAGATCGCCGATGCCCGCCACATTCCGGTCATCGAAGATTGCGCGCACATGCATGGCGGATTCTGGAACGGCAGAGGAGTCGGCAGCTGGGGAAAAGTCGGTTCGTTCAGCTTCCAGCAGAGCAAGACCATGGCATCCGGCGAAGGCGGTATCTGCATCACCAATGACCCGGAACTGGCAGAAAAGATCTATATGCTCAAGCATATCGGTTACTCACGCGGCATCCGGCAGGGACAGGCGCGGAAAGCTCCGGAAGGTTTGCTCTGCCACAATTACCGCGCCACCGCGTTTCAAGCCGTCATCCTCAGTCAGCAGTTGAAAAATCTCAAGAACCTTATCAGCACTTACGCTGAAAATGCCGCATATCTGCGCGAAGCGATAAAAGATATTCCCGGTGTCAGGATGCAGTCTCCGGGACGTCTCTCTGAACCTCAGGGATATTACAGCTGCCATTTGATATTTGACGGAGAACCGTTCAAAAATATCCCCAAAACGGTCATCAACGAAGCCTGCAGTGCCGAAGGATTCCCCATCGGGAACGGTACTCACGGTCCGGTTTACCGGGCAGGATTGTTCAACCTCGATCTTGCCAGAAATGAATACAGAATACACGAAGGCCGCAGTGCGGTGTGCGAAGATATGTTTACCCGGACACTCGGCTGCAACCACTATGTTCTCACCCGACGTTCCACCGTGGAAAAATTGAGCGCAGTCCTCCACAAAATCTATGCTGACATCGGCGAACTGGAACAATACGCCGCCGCACAATGATCCGGAAAGCAGACAGCAATGGAACTGCACCAACATTTTTTCACGCAGGGAGTAAAGAATATCGTCACCGGTCACACGTTTCAACAGCAGAATGGGGAAGGGTGCGACGGATTTCTTTCCAGCACCCATCCGGCGCGGGAGATGCTTTATGTGCTTGACGGGAACAGCCGTTATATGCTTGGAAAAAGAGTGTATGATGCCCTGCCCGGAACATTTTTCCTGATCGACCACTGGGAACCGCACGCATTCGGTTACCGCAAAAAAGATCACGATCTGCTCCATTTGTGGCTGAATTTCAACGAACATGAACCGGCTGTCAACGGAAATATTCTGACCGTCAGTCAGGGAGGGGAATTCAAATCGCTGACCCACCGGCTCCGGCTTCCGGGGGAGTACTTTACATTACTGAACCGGCGTTGGAACAGTTTGAATGAAACGGAGAACATCACTCCGGAAAAGATCGTTGATTTTCTCAAAGTGCCGCTGGAAGCGGTGTTGGATGAGGTCAGTTTCATGCTGTTTCATGCGGGCAGCTCCCCTGCGGAAAGTGAAGGTGCCGACAGCGTTGTCGAAGCGGTAAAGCGTTACATCCGGATGTCCAACGGCAGGGATTGTTCTCTCAGCCGTCTGGAAAAAATTTCCGGATACAGTAAATATTATCTGGCACACCGTTTTGTCAGATATGAAGGCTGTACCATCGGAACGTATATCGACAAAATCCGGGAACAATATACCAAAGAGGCACTGAAACGCGGTCTGCGGCAGAAGGAGATAGCCTACGAGCTGGGCTTCTCCACGCCGTCAAATTTCTGGAACTGGCTCCAAAAACACCGTGACGGGATCTCCGCAGCTCCGGACTTGCGGAACTGGTGAAAACGCTTTCCTGCCCCTGCCGGTCTGACAGAAGATCAACTGTGGAACCCCCCTCATCCGCAAGGATATTTTTCCGGCGGCGTCTCGCGGGCAATCTTACCGCCAAATCTGCGGACGTCAACGTGGTCATGTAACGAAGTACACTCCCGCGTTGCCGCCTTGATTTGACGGCAACCTTGCCTCACGATACATCCGCCGGTCGCATACGCTGCTTACGAAATCCGGCAAAACCACTTTTTGAAAGCCGGAAATTTTTCTGCTCAGAAAATAGCAGAGAATACCGTTTGAGTTTTTTATATAGCTTCAGTGTAAAAAAAACGGCAGCTCCCGCAATGAGAACTGCCGCAGTGATTGCAGAAAAACTATTCCCAGGAAAACGTCCGGCTTTCAGCATCAAATGCCAATGCGGTCGTGTCGTCAAGCTTTTTCGCCGCTTCAAGCTGGATGTAATAACTTCCCGCAGCAAGCTGGATATCTTTTCCGGGCGTGGTCTTGACCAGAGAAAGCACCCCTTTGCTTTCGTTGTACATATAGAGTTCCAGCGAACCATTTGCCGAAGAAGCGAAACTGTACTCCCAACCGGCATCGGCTGAACTGACGTTGAAGTTGACCAGCGCACTGTCGCCTTTGGTCAATGCGCCGATCTCCGTACTGGAATCTTTATCGTACGCGGCTTCGATATACGCGGCCGTCTTTCCGGATGCGGTAATGGAGTAGATCGCTTCGCCTTTGGCATCCTTCGCTTCCACGGCGGCATAATACTCCACTCCGGCTTCGAGATGGACCGGAGCAAGGGTCCCGTCCGCTTTCAGCGTGGTGGTTTTGATGACCGCGACCATCTTTCCGGATGCGGCATCATAGCGGTACAGCGTGAACTTCACTGCTCCGCTGGTGGCGATTTCGAAGGTATACTCTCCACTCTGTTCGGCATTCAGATTGATAAAGTCGTACTTATCGCCGTAACCGACAAATCCGGCATCTGTTCCGACCAGCTCCGTCTTTCCGGAGGAAACGACCGCCTTCTTTGCCGCGGCGGCACTGTCATCGCTGTTATCATTACCGGCATGGTCGAAGACCAGTGCATCGACGGTTTCCAGCGAATAGTATCCGTACCCGCCCTTGGCGGCATTGGCGCAGGAAACGCCGATGAAATACTCTCCTTTATCGAGGAGGATATCATTTTTCAGCACGGCGGGGGGATCTCCGGCGGCGGAAAGGTTGACCGTACCGAGTTTGACCAGCGCGGTACCGGCGGCGTTCCAGGTGTAGAGCGTGGCGGTAAGTTTGGCATTCTGTCCGGTGGAGCTGAGGGTATAATTGTAATATCCGTCATGTTCCACGTTCCAGACGAAGAAATCTTCTGCATCGCCGTAACCTACGAAGCACTCTTTTGCCGTATCGATATTCTGTGCGCCGCAAACGTCATCATCGGCGGCGGAGATATCGGCGTGGTCGAAGACCTCTGCTGCGTTGCAGCTGAGTTCGTAACTGCCATATCCGTCTTTGGCAGTATCGGCGCACTCCACGGAAACATAATACTCTCCGGAACTCAGGAAGAGATCATTTTTGAGCGATGCTTTTATTCCTCCTGCGGCTGCCAATTTGGCAGAGCCGACCTTGACCAGCGCGCTTCCGGCGGCGTTCCACTTATAAACGGTAACGGTCAGATTGGCGTTGCGTTCGTTGGAGTTGGAGGTGAGGGTAACGTTGTAAAATCCGGCATGATCGAGCGTTACCTTGCGGAAATCTATACTGTCGTCCGCTCCGAGCGTTTCTTTTCCGGCAGTCAGAGCGGTGCTTCCGCTGTGGGAAACGGAGTAACCGTATTCCGGAGCAAGCTGCCAGATGGAATCATCGGAAGCGAACACTTTTTCCACAGCCTCTCTGCCTTGCGGGACAGTGGTCGTTGTGACGGTGATCGTGGCATACTCTCCTTTTTTGGCGGCGGCAGTGCTGTCGATCTGGCAGAAGAAAACCCCATCTCCGGCGAGAGACGAACCGAAAGAAACATCTTTCCCGGCACCGACGGTAACGCTTTTGATCTTCTTCACGCTGTTGCCGTCAGCGGCAAGCTGATAGATACCGAATGTTGCCGAACCGGTACCGGTATTACTGACGGTGAAAGAGACCGCATTTTTGAGGTCGAGCTTGAACCAGCTCACCGGCTCATCGCCGCCGGTGGCATAATTGCGGATGTTCCCGGTTTCGGCAGAGGAGAATACGGCGGCTCCGGATTCCAGTTCCGGGGTGTTTTCAGCTTTAAAAATCTCTTTCGAAGCGGCAGTGATGGAAACATTGGCATACTGGTTGGCTTTAGCGGCGGCGGAACCGTCGATCTGGATAAAGTAGTTTTCATCCGGGTCGAAAGTCACATCGGCGAGAGAAACATCTTTCCCGGCACCGACAGTGACACTTTTGACCTTTTTAAGTTTATTGCCGAGTTGCATCCAGACAGTTACCGTTACCTTGCCGTTGCCGGTGTTGGCGACAGAAAGGTCAAAAACGCCGCCATACGGGGCTTTTTTGGAGATATCCAGAGCGAGGAACTCGACCGGCGCGCCGAAACCTGCGTAGATATCACTTCCGATGGAGGCGTTGAGCTGAACTTCTTTGGCGTTGCGGAAATTTTCCGCGTTACCGGCGGGGACATTGTAAACATTTTCGGCTTTAGTGCTGACGGTAAAACCGACATCCGCGCCTTTTCCGGTATTGGCAGACTTGACAGAGATAAAATATTCTCCCTGCTTGAAGAAGGTCGCTTTCGATGGGAAAAGCGCAGCATCGTCACTGCCGTTTTTGGTGCTGAAACTCAGCACTTTGGTCAGAGAGGTTTTGCCGTCAGCCATGGAGTAAACGGTCACGGTGAGCGCGTTATTGCCGACGGAAGCGGCGACATCGGGGTCGATGGAAAGGGTGTAGATACCGTCTGCGCCAAGTGTCCACGAATAAAAGAGTTCCGGAGAAGCGAAATTCACTCTGCCGTCACTTGACTCATCGAGCGAGAGCGTGGTAGTGAGGGCGGCGGTATCTTCCGCGGGGGAACCGGAGTAAACTTTTCCTGTAATGGTCGCGCCGTAGATGGAGCTGTAACCTTTACTGCCGGAAGTCGATTCAAACTTGACATAATAAGTTCCGGATGCGAGCTGTTTATCTTTGATAAGCAACGCAGCTTCTGCGGCATCTTTGACTGTGACAGAACCGACAGATTTCAAAGCGGTACCGTTGACCGAATAAAGCGTGGCTTTCAGCGCACTGCCGGTCGCGGCATCTTTGGTCAGATCGATGGAGTAAACGCCATCCTGAGCGATATTGAGCTGCCGCCAGTCGACGAGGTCGGTATATCCGACGAACTCGGAATAGTTATCACTATCGGCGATGTCCGCTTTGACCTTGCCGTCATCGCCGGGGGTAACGGCAACGCGGGTGATATTGTCGGAGAGGATATTGAACCGGTCATCGTTGTAGCGGTTGGCGCGATAAAAGAGGTCAGTGCTTTCGATATGGGCGTAAGAATCCGTTTTGATCGCGTTGGCGCGCTCGGAAGTGCAGACAAGAGTATATTTTCCGGCATCAAGGAGGAAATCGTTTGCGGCAACGGAGCCGCCGGAAACCTTGAACGAAGCGACCACTTTGCCGTTTTCATCTTTGATAACGGCACTACCGGTAAAACTGGTGGCACCGATAAAGTCGTTAAGTTTGAAACGTCCGGCGTAGGCAAGTTCGGGAAGCGCAAGCACTGCGGTTTTGTCGTCCGGGAAGCTCCAATCGTTTACCTTTTTGTCGTAGAGGGTATGGTTGACTATGGAGACACTCAGAGTACCGTTATCGTTGGCGAGGGTGTAGTCGATATAGTTTGCCGAAACCGTTTCGCCGACAGAAACGTAGAAGGTGCGGGAAGTCCAGTCATCGTTGTAGATACCGATGGAACCGGTGAATCCTTCGGCGCCGTCAGCGAGGGTGTAGGTATTATCGGCGATATTGCCGGGGACAGAGATGAAGCAGTTACCGGCATCGTCACCGAGGGTGTTGAAATTATGGAGCATCGCCACGCCGCCGGTGCTGTTGGTATTGTTGGAATCGACCCAGAGATAGATACCGGAATCGGCATCGGAAAAGGTGATATCACCGCCGATGACGACTTCTCCTTTGGTAAAGAACTTACCGGAAATGATCGCGCCGTCATCGAAACGCGCCGCGCCGCCGATATCGGAAATATTTTTCTCACCGGAAAGGACACCGCCGGAAGTCACCAGCAGTCTGCCGCCGGAACGGAGAGTGGTATTTTCGGCAGTACCGCCATTATAAACATATTGGGAACCGCCGGAAAAGACGATGGTATCGACCGCCGAACCGCCGGAAAGAAGCTGAAGACCGCCTGCGGAAACAGTTGATATCCTGCCATCGCTGCTGGAGGATACAATTCCGAGTGAGGTATTTGAAGCAACACCGGCAGAAATGACCTGAGAACCGCCGGACAGGATCACAGATTTATCTGCAACACCGCCGGAAAGCACTTGAGTACCGCTGGAAACGATAACGCCGCTGGCGACACCGCCGGAAAAGACGGTTTGACTGCCGCGTTTGATCTCCGTTGCCGCCGCCACGCCGCCGGAGGAGACGGCGTAAGTTCCGCCGGAGATGATCGAAGCGGAATCCACGCCGCCACTGAGGATGAGCATAGAACCGGTTTTAAGGGTATTGGCTGAACCGATACCACCATTACTGATGGTGGCAGTACCGCCGGTGATGGTATTTTTCACTGAACTGCCGCCCTGAACAACGGTGAGCAAACCGGAGATGATGGAACTTGCCACTGCGCCGTTGGAACTTACAGTGGCAGAACCGCCGCGTTTGATATCAAGAGAGACCGCCGAACCACCGGCAGCGAGCATACTGCCGCCGGAGGAAACCGCCATGTTGGAGACCAGACCGCCGGAAGCTATCCGCACGCGCGCGCCCGAACCGGAAACATAAGAAGCTGAAACAGTGGTTCCGGAAGCGATACCGCCGCTTAATACATTCAAATATCCTTTGGAACTGCCGGAAACGACAACAACGGTATCCAACCAAATATCACCACCGGTAATATTCATGGTTTTGGAAACTACCGCACCGCTGGAAGTATATTCTTTGCTCATAAAAGTTCTCCTTATTTTTATTCGCGGTAAATATACCACAGGAAAACAGTTTTGTCAAGTAGTCGCCGACAGGCGACACGCACTCCAGCCAAGCCCGCAGGCGGTGATATCGCGCCGTTATCCGGGAGTTTTTCCGAGGCGGGGCTGAGGGCGTGGACTACCGTCCTCAACCGAAGCAACGTCCGACGGAAAACCTTGCGGGAACAAGAGAGAACACCGCCATAACAATCGAGTAGGAGGGGCTGTTGCAAAACCTGATGTTTTGCGGCAGCCTCTTTTCTACGCAATTTTTTAATTATTCTCTCCATATTTATTACTCTTGGAGATTCAGCTTCAAGTCCATCCGGAGCAATCCAATAGTCAATTTTTCCCTTACCTGAGAGTAAGGTGAAAAGTTTGCGAATATTGTATCCCAAACAAACCAACATACACTCACAACTGACGTTTTCCAAACCTTTTCGCCGTACTCTTTCATAGTCCATATCCTGTTTGATTACTCCGAATACGCCCTCTACCTGTGCTGACCGATTGATTCGCATTTCAATTCCTTTCGGGGACAGTAGATTTTCTATCGCTTGTTTTCTGAATGCATAAAGGTCATAACATACTTCAAAGAAACGATCTTGCCTGTTTTTGTCTTTTACAGTCTTCATGCAGTAAGGTTTGAATTTACATCTCCGGCAATTTTCGATATGGTAAAATACTGTTTCACGTCCCCGCGAATGGGTATTGCCATTTTGACATTTGACAGCCACTTTACCATTCAAACAGATTAAATTTTTATTTTCATCGAAATGATATAGTTCCATCCACTCTCCGCAAATCATCTTCTGCCATGTTTGAGGTTTGATATAATTTTCAATGCCTGCCGCCACCATGTATCTGTAATTATCCAACGAATAATAACCGCTATCAGCACATAATCGTTCTGGATATGTATTATAGTCTGCGTAATACTGGTCG
>JAFVZN010000033.1 GCA_017508135.1 Lentisphaeria bacterium
CCGCCGGAGCAACACTTCGATATCGTTGCTTTCCGTGCCGGAATTTTGAAAAATGCAATCCACACCGGCATATTCCCAAGCCTCTTTGAGCCGTTCCACCATCTTTGGATCGCGGAATGAACTGCTCATGCGGAACTCCTCCTCACACCAGATCAGCTCATCCCGGCCGGCACCGGCAGAGATCAGTTCATCTTTGCGGGGATTTTCCCCGTTGCCCAGCGGCATAAAGCCATAGGCATTAAAAACAAATGAGTTCTTATGCAGCTCAAGTCCGTGCTGCAGCTCTTTTTCTGATGGACGGAGAATATCCAGTGCCATCCGGCGGCATTCTTCAAAACTTCTCATGATAATATCCTTTTTTCCTCATTTCCGAATACACATTGTTCGGTATAAATATATCACGCCTGCACCTTTTTACAATGAGGATGCTGGAAAAATTCTTTATTTTCCTTGACAAACAAAAACAGAAGTGCTATATTACACCATCATGAAGATAAATGCGAACATATTTGGCGCGTTTTCGGGCGCGTGGCGTTGGCGTTGGCGGTAATTTCCGTCAGGGCCAGGTTTCGTATTGCTTTAAAACAACATATAAAAATACAGGTCAGGACGGACAGGATTTTTCCTTTCCGTCCTTTTTTTATAACAAAATAGAGGAAACAAACCAAAAATTTCTTGCTTTTTTCAATATAAGAGTGTATATTTTCTAAAAAATTTTATGGAGGTAAAACTATGGATTTCTCACGTTATTTTCGCGATTACCCCACGCCGGACGGACACTTCGGTCCTTATGGCGGGGCACACCTCACCCCGGAACTGAAAGCCGCGTTCGATGAGATCAACGCCGCCTATCAATCTATTTGTCAATCGGCGTACTTTATCAACGAACTCCGCCGCATCCGCCGCGAGTTTCAGGGTCGCCCCACTCCGGTTTATCACTGCGACCGGCTCTCCCGCAAACTCGGCAACTGCCAGATTTATCTCAAACGCGAAGACCTCAACCACACCGGTGCACACAAACTCAATCACTGCATGGGTGAAGGTCTGCTGGCGAAATACATGGGCAAAAAACGCATCATCGCAGAAACCGGTGCCGGTCAGCACGGTGTCGCACTCGCCACTGCCGCCGCTTATTTCGGCTTGGAATGCGAAATCCACATGGGTGAAGTCGATATCGCCAAGCAGGCTCCCAACGTTACCCGCATGAAAATACTCGGAGCCAAGGTCATCCCCGTTTCCCACGGTCAGAAAGCTCTCAAAGAGGCGGTCGATTCCGCATTTGAATCTTATGCCAGAAATTACAAAGACTCCATCTACTGCATCGGTACAGCTGCCGGTCCCCATCCGTTCCCGCTGATGGTGCGCGACTTCCAGTTCTGCATCGGTGAAGAGTCCCGTAAACAATTCTTCGACATGACCGGTCATCTTCCGGATGCCGTCTGCGCCTGTGTCGGCGGCGGTTCCAACGCTGCCGGTTCCTTTGCCGCATACTTGAACGATCCCGTCGATCTCTACGGTGTCGAACCGCTGGGCAAAGGTGCCAACACCGGCGACCATGCCGCCTCCATCAATTACGGTAAACCCGGCACTCTGCACGGTTTCGACAGCTATGTTCTCGCCGATGAAAACGGTGAAGCGGCACCGGTTTACTCCATCGCCAGCGGTCTGGATTATCAGGCAGTCGGACCGGAACACGCTTTCTGGCACGATCTCGGCAGAGTGAAATATGTCACTGCCTCCGATCAGGAAGCGGTGGATGCGTTCTTCATGCTCGCCCGGTATGAAGGTATCATCCCGGCACTGGAAAGTTCTCACGCCATCGCTTACGCGATCAAATGGGCGAAAGAACATCCTTACGGCTCCATCCTTGCCACCTGCTCCGGGCGCGGCGACAAGGACGTGGATTACGTCGTCGAGCATTACGGTTACGGTGATGACCGCGAATATTGACGGACGTTAACTTGACAACAACGGGGGCATGGAAAATAAAATTTTCTCTGTCCCCTTTCTTTTTGCCCGATGAAGAATAACATAAAAATACTTGCGCTGGATATTGGCAATGTCTGTGTAAAAATCGACTTTGCCAACTTTGCCCGCGCACTGAAAATTGCCGAAATCCCGCAGGAGCTTATCGCGCTGCAGCGGGAACTGGAATGTGGCCGCATCGACGATAAAACATTTCTTTCGGCGGTATCAGACACCTGTTGCTGTTCATATCCGGATGCGCTTTACGCTTTCAATTCAATTCTTATTGCTCCGATCTCCGGAATGGTTGAACTGGTGTCATCGCTTCACCGGCATGGATATGAAGCACGTTTTTTTTCCGATATTTCTCCCGCACATCTGGAGCGGACAAAGCAAATTTTCCCGGCAGCAGCCACAGTCCCGGACGGAATGTTCAGTTTTGTTTCCGGTGCGCAGAAACCGGATGAGATCATGTTTACCGCCTTTGAAGAGCGTTTCGGCATCCCCGCGCTCTATGTGGATGACCGCATGGAACTCATCTCTGCCGCCCGCACCCGGGGATGGAACGCGCACCCCTTCACCACCGCAAGCGACCTGTTGACTTACCTCTGATAAAAAAAAAGCGGGCTGCTGCAAAACCTGAAGGTTTTGCAACAGCCTCTTTTTGGTGTTTCGTCAGAAACGTCAGCCGAGACGCGCTTCCAGACCTTCGAGCTGTTTGACCAGCTCGGCGGGGAGCTTGTCACCGAACTTGGCATAATGTTCTTTGATCATCGCCAGTTCGTTCTTCCAGCCGTCGACGTCGACCTTGAGCAGCTCCTTGAGATCGTCAGCGGAAACTTCTCCTTCCAATCCCTTGAGGTCGATGGATTCTTCGGTGGGCAGGAAACCGATAGCGGTTTCGTTGGCATCACCCTTACCGGCGCAACGGGCAAAGACCCACGCCAGCACGCGGCTGTTATCGCCAAAGCCCGGCCACATGAACTTGCCTTCGGCACTCTTACGGAACCAGTTCACGCAGAAAATCTTGGGCAGGTTGCCTTTGGCAGCACCGGCTTTACCGATTTCCAACCAGTGTTTGAAATAGTCGCCCATGTGGTAGCCGCAGAAGGGCAGCATGGCGAACGGGTCACGACGGACGGTACCGGCCTTGACGTCGAGCGCAGCAGCGGTAACTTCAGAACCGACGGTGGAACCGATGAACACACCGTGTTCCCAGTCGCGGGCCTGATAGACCAACGGCAGAGTGGTCGGACGACGGCCGCCGAAGAGGAACGCCGCAATGGGCACACCCTGGGGATCTTCCCATTCAGCCGCGATCGCCGGACAGTTGTTGGCGCGGGCGGTGAAACGGGCGTTGGGATGAGCAGCCTTGACCGGCTTGCCTTCCGCATCGACAGTTCCGGGAGTCCAATCGTTGCCCTTCCAGTCGATCAAATGAGCCGGAGCATCGTAACCGATGCCTTCCCACCAGACATCACCGTCATCGGTCAACGCAACGTTGGTGAAGATGGTGTCCTTGCTGCAGGAGAGCATGGCGTTGGGGTTGGACTTCATGCTGGTTCCGGGAGCAACGCCGAAGAAACCGGCTTCCGGGTTGATGGCGCGGAGGTTGCCTTCGGCATCAAACTTCATCCAGGAAATATCATCACCGACAGTTTCGACCTTCCAGCCGGGGAGAGTCGGGATAAGCATGGCGAGGTTGGTCTTTCCGCAAGCGGAGGGGAACGCACCGGTGACATACTTGGTTTCGCCCTGGGGGTTGGTCAGCTTCAAAATGAGCATGTGCTCAGCCATCCAGCCTTCGTCACGCGCCTGGACGGAAGCGATACGCAGCGCGAGACACTTTTTGCCGAGCAGAGCGTTGCCGCCGTAACCGGAACCGTAGGACCAGATTTCGCGGGTTTCGGGGAAGTGCGCGATGTACTTCTTATCAAGCGGAGCGCAGGGCCAGATACCGTTGTCGGATTCACCGGCAGCCAGCGGCTTACCGACGGAGTGGACGCAGGGCACAAATTCGCCGTTGCCGAGAACTTCGAGAACTTTGGTTCCGACGCGGGTCATAATGTGCATATTCAGCACAACGTATGCAGAGTCGGTGATTTTAATACCGATTTTGGCGATCGGGCTGCCGACGGGACCCATTGAGAAGGGGATGATATACATTGTGCGTCCGTGCATACATCCGCTATAGAGGTCGAGCATAGTTTTTTTCAATTCGACAGGATCGATCCAGTTGTTGGTCGGACCGGCATCTTCCTCTTTGACGGAGGCGATGAAAGTGCGTTTTTCAACGCGGGCGACGTCGGTCGGATCGGAACGGAACAGCAAGCTGTTCGGACGTTTTTCCGGATTGAGGCGGATAGCGAGACCTGATTCGACGGATTCGTTGCACAGGCGGTCATATTCAGCCTGTGAGCCATCACACCAATAGACGGCGTCGGGTTCGCAGATCTCGACCCAACTGTTTACCCACGCGACCAATTTTTCATTTGTGGTCGGTGCCTGATTCAGCATTTTTGCCATAGTTTGCTCCTTTCGGGGATTTTAATTGGTTTATGCCAAAAAATTATCTTTCTGCCGC
>JAFVZN010000034.1 GCA_017508135.1 Lentisphaeria bacterium
CTTGCGTCGCTCGCCGCTCGGGTCGAGTACAGTCGTACACTCCCCTCGCTTCTCGCTTGCAAAACACGACCTTGCCTCACACTGCATCCGCCGATAATACTCCAGAAAATCTCCCTGCGGCGGCGGGAGAGCCGCCTCGCCTCACACTGCATCCGCCGATTGCTTTTATCGGTGGAGGTGAACCCCTAAGAATCAAACCGAGGCGTTTGCTCCTTGTGGGAGCAAACGTTACCCCGCTTTTCTCGAAGGGGGAGGGGCTTGGGGAGGGGGAAACCTCTTTTCCCGTGAAAAGAGGTTTCCCCCTCCCCAAAATCCGCTACATTTCAGAGGGAGAGAAGTCGCCGCGCAGCATTGCCTGATTTTCCGGGTGGTCAGCGGAATATTTCGGGTTGCGGGGGAAGCGTTTATGAGCTTCTTCGAGCATTGCTTTGCCCTGTGCTATTTCGCCGCGCAGGCAATGCAGGCGTGCCAGCCGCCGGTATATGCCCGGGCGTTCCGGGTTCAGTTTCAATGCTTTTTCATATTTTTCCTGAGCCAATGGCATATTGCCGCGGGAGAGATACCAGTCTCCGGCAAGTTCCGGTATCATTGCCAGTGACGGGCGGGCGTTTTCCGCCTGTTGTTCAAACGTTTCCAGCGGCATTCCCAGAAAGCGGTTCCGGCTTTCTGCGCTTGTCGGAGAGAGATATTCGGTGAATTGCGCCAGATGCCATTCGCCTTTCAGAACGGTCCAGTTGCTCCAAATGCCTGTTGCGGCGATGATGGTCACGGTTGTGAACAGCAAGGCGTGTTCCTTGCGGCTGCCGGAATGGCAAGATTCCCCGTTTTCTCCGGAGAGTGCGCTGAAATAGAGTACTGCCATGCCAGCCATCAACGCCGGAATGTGCATATCGCAATCCATCAGGGCGTGCAGAGTGAACATCGTGCCGCTCCAGAATACTGCGCTTTCCCATGTCCGGCTGAACCTTGTCTTCCACAACTTTGCCAGCGGATATATCATTGCCGCCAAAGCCAGAAGTCCGCTTAAAATTCCAGCTTGTGCCGCAAATGCCGCGATGATATTGTGCGGGTCTCTTGCCGCTTCGTCGGTACTGGAAAGTTTTATCTTCATGTGGCGGTAGAAAAATCCGCCCCAGCCGGAACCGGAAACGGGGTGTTCCATCACCAGAATCGCGCAGGTTCTCAGATAATCTGCCCGTTCTGCCATCGAACCCAGACCTCTGCCGTATTTGACGGCGAATACGGCTCCACCGGCGAGCAGTACTGCTCCTGCGATGATTGCCGCTATTTTGTATTTGAGTTTTATTCCGGCATAAGAAAACACGGCAAGTCCGCCGGTCAGCAGAAGAATCAAATATATGCTCCGTGAGCGGCACAGCAGCAGAGTTCCGCCCATGATGAGTGCGGTGACGGCGGTGAACAGTGGCACACTCACGTTTACCGGAGTAAACAATTTTCCCCAGCGGATGCAGTAAAAGAGTGCCACCGGCATCATCAGCAGCATCAATCCCGCCAGGGCGTTGGTCGAAGCCATGAACGACGATATCCGTGTGTCTGTCAACTTGGATCTTATTGCCTGGGGAACATAAACGCCGTCCGCGATCTGCTGTTCAACAAACGCCTTGAGTTCAGCAAAGCCGAAGAAGTATTGATAAAATCCGTTCAACGCCGTGATAAGTGTTCCCGCCAGCAGTGCAACAGCCATCTTTTTTCCCCAGTGCGGAGAAGCATGCAACAGCAGTTGACACGCCGCACACCACGCCGCGATCCCGGCAAAGTTGGCAAGTTCCCCCATGGCGAAATCCCGGTCCGCTCCGGAAGCAAAATATCCCGGCAGTACGGCAAGCAGCAATCCGGCACTCCACAAGGTGCAGAATATTCCGGAAGCAGTGTTGAACTTTCCGGTTTTGTTCCAAACGGCGATGCTTATTATCAGCAGCATGATACCGCTGAAGATGCCGAAAGAGTGTGCGGGCCAGGTTATCGTCAGATAATCGCTGACATATTCCGGGAAGAAACCGGCGGCTTCGGTCATCGCCGCCAGAGTTCCCCACTTCAACGGCAGTAAAAATGCCGTAAGCGTCATGACGATGCCGCAAAGAGTCAGCATCCCGGATCGCTGCTCCGGCACTCCAACTCCCGGTTCCGTGAACTGTTTCTTCATGCGTTGCATTCTTTAGAGGTAAGTCAACTCTTTACGCAGTTCGGAGACGGTGTTTTTGAAGAATTGCAGTGCTGCCGCGATGGGTTCCGGAGTGGTAAGATCGACACCGGCATCTTTCATGATATCCAGCACATCTTTGCTGCCGCCGGCTTTGAGGAAGTTCAAATAGGCATCGACGGCACCTTTTTCGCCGGAGAGGATCTTTTCCGAAAGCCGGATCGCCGCCGACATGCCGGTGGCATATTTGTAGACATAGAAGTTGTAATGGAAGTGCGGGATGCGTGACCATTCCAGAGCGATGAGCGGATCGGTTTCCACGAAGGGTCCGTGATATTCCGCGTTGAGCTTGAAGTAGTTTTCGTCAAGGAAATCTGCCGTCAGAACTTCGCCGTCCCATGCGGCACGGTGGATGCCGAGTTCAAATTCGGCAAACATCGTCTGCCGGTATATCGTGGCGCGGATCTCATCGGCAAGGTGAGCGAACAAATATGCCCGCAGAGCGTGGTCTTCCGTCCGGGCAAGCAGATGGCGCGACAGCAGGAGTTCGTTGGTGGTACTGGCGACTTCAGCGACGAAAATCTCATAATCGGCGTAGTGCGGATGCTGAAATTTACGGGAATAGAAACTGTGCATGGAGTGACCGAGTTCATGCGCCAGAGTGAAGACATCATCAAAGGTGTTCTGATAGTTCAACAGCACATAAGGGAAGGTGTCGTAACAGCCGGATGAGTACGCGCCGGAACGTTTTCCCGGACGTTCCGGAACATCTATCCAGCGTTCATCCCACGCGCGGAGAAGGTTGCGGGCATAATCCTCTCCCAGCGGCAGCAGCGCATCCTGAACCAGTTTTGAACCGGCGGCAAAGTCATACTCTTTGCGGCATTCGCTCACCAGCGGGCAGTGCAGATCGTACATATCGACCTTGTCAAGAGCGAGGACTTCGCCGCGGAGCTTGAAGTAATCAAAGAGACCGTCCAGATGTTCATGCACCGTGGAGATCAGATTCAAGTAGACCGATTCCGGAATGTTGTCCGGATGCAGTGCGGCGTGAAGTGCTGAATTAAATTTGCGGATCTTTGCCGAGGTGACATGACGTTTGACGGTGGAGTCGATGGTGACGGCAAAGGTGTTGCGGAACTTTTCGTAGGTCTTGTAGAGTTTGCGGAAGGCACTGCGGCGGACGTTGCGGTCGGCACTTTCCAGAAAGCGGCGGTAACTGCCGTGGGAAAGAGTTTGCATTTTGCCGTCATCGCCGCGGACTTTGCCGAAACGCAGATCGGTGTCGTTCAAAGTGGAGAAAACGTCGCCGGAAGTTCCGAGAACATCGGAAAGCTGTCCGAGAAGGCGTTCTTCCGTTTCGCTCAAAATGTGTTTCTTCTCCCGGAGAAGCTCTTCGATACTGCGCTTGTAGAAGGCAAGCTCCTCCGAAGCCAGCAGCTCTGCCATACGTTCATCGGGTATCGCCATGACTTCCGGTTCAAACCACGCTTCCAGGGGAGAGAGTTCAGCCAGCTTGGAACATATCCGGTCGACCCGCGCCCGGTTGACACCGACAGTGGTGTTTTCATCGGAGCGCAGATGGGCATAGACATAAAGTTTCTCCGATAAACGGGTAAAGTCATCATAAGTTTCGATCGCCGCGCGGAAAGTTTCCGCACTTTCCGCCAGATGTCCCCGGTATGCGGCAAATTTTTCTATTGCCCCATCGAGTTTGGCAAAATCCTCATCCCAGAGTTTTACGGACGGGTAGATCGCTTCAAGATCCCAACACATTTCTTTCTTCATAAACGCACCTTGATATTGTAAACTTACTTGCCCGGGTCGATTATCATCCCGCGGCGTTTGAATGTGGGTATATCCAGATCTTCGCCGTTGAAAAATTCCGGAGTTGTCTTGTCCATGATACCTTTGTCTACGGTATCAAGTTCCAATGTCTGCTGCACAAATGCGCCTTCGGCTTCCTGAGCTGCTTTGTGTTCACTGCTCCGCCGTCTGGAACCTGGAAGCGGTACTGCCGGAGCGGCGACCGGCTTGTTGGTGTAACGGACGGTCAGAGCGGTGATCTGGAGGATATCATCCCACTCACTGCCGGTTCCGGCACCGAGCAGGATCTTCCGGTCGGACGAGCGGTCAAGCTGGGAACTGGCAAGATCGAGAGCCGCCTTGGCATCGCCGAGAGAAAGTTTACTGCCGCCGATAACGGTGAAGACCACGGCATCGGCTTTCTGCAATTCCGCAGGTCCGCCCAGCAGTGGGGAGAGCATCAATTTTTCCACCGCAGTTTCCACTGCCTGCGGGTCAGAGGCGGAGGCTACGCCCACGCCGAGGGAACAGAGAGCGTGCGGCTTGAGCATCGACGAAAAGTTGGCGATGTCAGCACTGAAAATATTTCCGGCAAGCAGGATCGCCGACAGAGCGATCGCCGTCCGTGCCATTTCCTGATCGGCAAGCTGGAGCGCGTGCGCCAACGGTGTTTCTGCCGGAAGCGTGGAAAAGAGCAGATCGTTGGGCAGAGTGATAACACAATCAGCCAGCGGCAGGAGATCGGAACATATCCGTTCATCCGCCTGTTTCCGTCTGCCGTAACCTTCCATGGCGAAAGGCAGTGAGAGCATCAGCATCGTGGTGATATGCAAGTGGCGGGCAACACCGAGGACGACCGGCAATCCGCCGGTCCCCATTCCGCCGCCCAGACCGCCGAGTACCAGCAGCATTTTGGTTCCCTCCAGAATGCGGGCGAGGTTCGGGCGTTCCACTGAAGCGGCACTGCGGCCGAGGGTCTCATTGCCGCCGCAGCCGCGACCGGAGCGCAGATTCATTCCGGCGACGATGCAGTTTTCCTGCGGCAGACCGGATTCGGCGAGGCTTTCGGTATCGGAATCAAAGGCGAGGAGGCGGAGGTTTTCTGTTCCCGGCGTGTTGCGGATCTGCCGGAGTATACGGCAGCCGGCACCGCCGATACCGAGAATGGTGATATTGGCAGTATCCATAGATCAATTTCCTCCGTCGCGGCTGAATTTACTGAAAATACGTTCAAACATCGTGGGACGTTTTTGAACTTCGACAAACTCCGGTGCGAGTGTCAATGCACCCCAAACTGCGCTGTACTGCGGTTTTTCCAGCGAAATGGTTCCCGGCTTGATCGGAACGACCGCCCGGCACGGGATATCAAATTCGGCAGTGAAGATCTCTTTTACCGGCGGATAAAGCGCGCCGCCGCCGGTGAGCAATCCACCGGCACCGAGCGTGTTCAAACTGTGTTTGACCGGAATTTTGCTCCGGACAACGCTCATAAGTTCCCGCAGCCGTGCGTCGATGATACATTCGCAGCTGCTGACCGGTATCTTCCGGACGTGGCGGGGACGGAGCTGGATCTCAATGAATTCGGTTTGATTTTTGATCGCCTCGGCGATGGTGGCATCGCGCAGCAGGGAACGGCACTTTTCTATCGGGAGCGACAAGCCGATGGCGAGATCGTTGGCAACGTGTTCCATGCCGACCCGGATAACGCCGGATTCGCGGACACCGCCGTCGATATTCAGCAGATATTCGGTGGTACCGGCACCGATATCCAGCAGAAGAAAGCCGTTCTGCTGGTCGTCGTCATCCACGGAACCGTTGACATCTGCCAGCGGAGCGAATACCGGTTCGACCCGGGCATTTTCAAAACCGGCTTCACGGAGTGCCTGAACGAAAGTTTCCAGACGGCGGGTGTTGGCACTGACGATGTGGACTTCGGCTTCGAGGTATTTTCCGGATTGACCGCAGGGTTCGACGACATGGCGTTTGTCCAGAGTGAAACTTGAGGTACACAAGTTTATGATCTCGCGGTCATTGACGTAGGCGATGCGCCGGGCGGCTTCGCTGACGGCGTTCTTCTCGTTATCGGTGACGATGCCGTTGGCGGTGTTGACGGAAACTCCGGCAAGTTCCTGATGGGATTCGATACCGCCGCCGGTGGCGACGACGGTGATGATCTGGCAATCGGAAAGGTCACAGTCTGCTTTCTTTTCTGCCAGTTCAAATGCTTTTCTCAGGGCATTGACGGTGCGTTCCATATCGGAGATCTCGCCTTTGACCACTGCTCCGGCGGAGGGAACTTCTCCGTGACCGATAAGTTCCATACGGCCGTTGGACATGACTTCACCGATAAGCACGCAGATCTTGGAAGTGCCGAACTCCACTGCACTGACAATATTTCGGTTGGAAAACATGATTTTTCTGCTGTTAGTTGTTGATAAATATAAATACTTGAAAGGAAATATATCACGTTTGTCCGATTATTCAAGGCGCGGTACAAAAAAAGTCTGTGTCTTTTAAAATCTCTGGAAGAAAAATCCGGATACGGCGGCGTTACCGTTTTCGCAATATATACGGACGGAGAGGAGGATTTCGCGGACACCGGGAGCTGCGGCACCGTTTTTACCGGGGGAGGTGAAAGTGATCTTCCACAGATAATCCCGGAGTTTTCCCTGATTCAAAAAGGTGATGTAGTGCAATTTTTCCGGTTTGCCGTAAAGTTTCATCATCGCCTCGCGCAGTTTCTTGAAATGCTCTTCCGACATTTTGCTTTTGGAGTTGGCGGGAAAGACCTGGGCGAAGTGGGAAAATTCTCCTGAGATGAGAGATTTTTCAAAGCCGGAAGCGAATGCGGAAGCCACGGCAAGGGCGCGCTGTTCGTTTTCTTTATTGAAATTTTCCAGTACCGGAGCTTTTTCTTTCGGCGGAGTTTTGGATGAAACGCAGCCGCATACCAGCAAAAGTGCGCTGCCGAGGAGGAGGATATTCTTCATTTTGCTTACCTTTTGTAGAGTTGTAAAGTGCAGTTATTTCTGGCATTGGGGGCAGAAGAAGGAGTTTCTGCCGCCGAGACGGACGGAGGAAACCGGTGTGCCGCAGTGCGGACACGGGATCCCTGCTTTACCGTATATTTGCAGTTCCTGAACGAATTTCCCTTCACTGCCGTCGACATTTTGAAAATCGGATATGGTCGTGCCGCCGCATTCAATGGCGCGGAGCAGAACTTTTTTGGCAGTTCCGGCGATGGCATCGCACTCTGAACGGGTGACATCGCAGGCTTTTCTGGTCGGCGCAACACGGCAGATAAAGAGGGTCTCATTGGCGTAAATATTGCCGATGCCGACCACGATGGAGTTGTCCATCAGGGCGGTTTTTACCGGAGATGAACGCTTCCGGAACGCGGCAAAGAGAACTCCGCCGTTGAACTCTTCCGAGAGAGGTTCCACTCCGAGTTTGTCCAGTACGGCGGGAAAACTGCCGTTGGCACAGCCGGGATGGAGTTCCAGCAGACTGAAACGCCGCGTACACTCAAAACGGAAGATATTGCCGTCGGAAAGATGGATGAAAACGTGTTCATGCTTGCGTTTGGGAACGGATGCCGGTTCCAAACGCACCACGCCGGACATCCCGAAATGCATCAGTAATCCCCGGGTATCATCCAGTTCGGCAACCAGATAACGCCCGCGGCGGCGGACATCGACGATGGTTTTTCCTTCCAGTGCGGCATCGGCAAGCGGCAGCAATGAAGTGCGCATCATGGGAGAAAAAACTTCGACTTTGCAAATGGATCTTCCGCACATGGCGCGCTTGAGTGCGCGTCCGATATTTTCAGCTTCCGGCAGTTCCGGCATAATGGTTCCCTTACGGTTTTTGAAAAGTTGGGTATTGAAAATTCAACTATAACATAGCATACAAGTGCGATTTTTCAAGAGTTTTTGCCAGCGTAAACAGTGACAAAAAACACTGTTTTTGAAAAATTATGGGATATCTGTGAGTTTTTGCGGACTTTTGATTTTTGGCAGATACACTTTTTTGCATATTTCTTTGCCGGTGAATTTGAAAATTGGGTAAAAAACACCTATATTATCAAAATGATGTTTAAATTGTAACCAAAGGAGTATAAACCTTTATGAGTGGAGTTGACGTCCGGATCGGAGCCAGATTGAAAAATCTCCGGTTGCGCAGTGATATTTCTCTGCGCGGTCTTGCGCAGAAAGCAGGGGTTTCTGTCAGTTACCTGTCAGCAGTGGAAAAAGATTCCGCTTCTCCCACGCTGGCTACTCTCCGCCGGATATTGGCGGCATTGGATACCAACTTTATCAAATTTTTCAGCGATGAAGAGGATAATACCGAACAGTATTTCTTCCGTAAAAGCGGTATGCGTACCGTGGTCGACCGTGACCGGGAATATACGTTCATCCTGCCGCAGCGGGATGATATCGGCATCGAGTTTATGGATGAGAACTACTTTTACGGAGATACGGTTCCGGAGTTTGAAACGATGGAAAACGATTTTTCCGGCTATGTCATCTCTGGAAAAATAATCGTTGAAGTCGGCGATGAACCTCCCACTCATCTGGACAGCGGCGATGCCTTCTACGTTCCCCGCGGCACGGCGATGCGCGGCTATTGTGAAAAAGGTGAACGCGCGCGGCTGCTCACCGTGCTTTACCGGAAAAAAGCCTCTTCCGACACCGAAGTCAAGCCAGAATAAACTTTTTTCCGCTGTCAGCAAGTTCAGTCAACGCCCAGACCAGAGCATCCATCCGGTCGGGCGATTTTTTCTGGTTTCCCGGAGCGAAGCTCACCATCTCCTCCTCCAGAAGCGGGAACTCGCCGACATGATGCACCAGTTTCCGCTCATAAAGAGCCGCTACCGGTTCCGCCCGGATAAGTTTGCCCCGGGAGGCGCGTACCGGACGGAAACTCAGGTGCGGATCAAGTTTATGCAGCAGGGCTTCGATCAGATCACCGCCGTTGTTGACTTCACCGGTAACGCGGTCAGCATCGAGTTCATAGTATAAAGAGATCACTTCCTTTCCCCATTCCAGCGGTGTGCCGCGCATGGAACGGTCGGCAAGGACGTAATATTTTCCATCGACTCCGGCGGCGGCGGCGACGATCCCGGTGGAATCGCTCTCATCTCCGGAGGATACTGCCGGGTCAACGCCGATCACCACCCGTTGAAATTCCGGAACCGTACTTACCCGGAACGGGTCGATCATCCCGCGTTTCCACAATGCACCCTCGACTTCATCCAGAAACTTCCCTTCAAGAAAACGTTCCCGCTGGCGGCGGGGAAGTCCGGCGAGGGTGTTTTCAATATAGCCTTCCGGCAGGTTGCCGGCGTTGTCCAGAGGATTTATCCGCATGGCGGCGTAATCGTCCGGATTGCGCAGCGGCAGTGTATCTGCCGGATTGAGTTTTTCGATGAAAACGCGGTATGTCCAATGTTTTTTTCCCGGCGGATTGCAGTCAAAAAGAGCTTTGGGTTTCAACGGCGGCGAATGTTGCGCCAGACGGGTCAGGGCGGTCTGAACGCTGGAATAATCCAGTTCGGAACATTCGTTGAAGTATATGGTGACGAACTCTTTGCCCAGAATTTTATCAGCGCGGGAATCGTCATCCAGTCCGGTGAGCCAGATTTGCGATCTGTTGGCAAAAGTTATCACTCCTTCGCTCTTGTTGTATTCATACTCCAGTGCGTTGCCGAAGCGCGTGGACAGCACCTTGGGCAAAGTGTCCGCGCCGATGGCGGAACGGACAGTGTTGGCGTAACGGCGGATGATGGCATGACGGGAACCGGGTGAACGCAGTGCCCTTATGACCAGCACACAGCAGAGGAGAAAGGTTTTACCGGAACGGGAACCGCCGAAAAGCATGATGTTTTTTCTGTTTCCGGCGATAAGCTGCAACGCCCGTTCCTGAGCCGGAGTGTAGGTGAAACCTGCCATCGCAGTCAGCATCCTTTCAAAGAGACACTGCTCTCCCGGTGGCGGAGAAAACACTGTCTGCCGCGCGAAAGTTTGGACATGGTGCTTTTCAGCAGCATCGCCAGTTCCGGACGGCGGGCGATGATATCCAGTATTTTGCGGTGCATCGCCTGCCGGGAACAGCCGTGCAGTTTGCTTAAAGCGGTGACGGAACAGTGTTTACGTTCCGGGTCGGCGGGGGTGATGACTTCACTGATGATGCCGATGGTGTAGTCGTCCAGTTCCAGCAGAAAGCGGAAGAATCTTCCCAGCATGGAAATAAGGTGATTTTTGTCCTGACGGCGGGACATTTCCTCCTGTTCGCCGGGGATGTGGTCGTAATCGGCGGCATCGGTGAGCCACGATTGGACTTCTTCAAAACTTGCCAGATGAGAACGGCTTTCCACCTGGGCGGCGGTGGCGGCATAGTAGCCGCAGGAGCTGTAATATTCACATCCGGTGCAGTCGGGAAATTTGCCGTGAACATCAGAACCGTAACATTCGGGGTAAGCTGGATGATTTTTCATATTTTCTGTCTCCAATTCAATCAGTAAAAGTTTTCTGGCGGGGAACTCCGGTCAGCCGCGCTGCAAGGGCACTCCGGGAAGCGGGCAGTGCCGGGCCGCCAGGGCTTCAAGGAAGAATTTGGCGCGGGGCGCGATCAGCGGTATTTCCGGTGAAGCGGCTGCGGCGATATGCGGATTGAGCAGAAGATAAAGCGTATGCTCAAATATCGCCGCTTGCAGCATCTCATCCGGTTCTTCCGGAAAATCGGTCAGGCTCAGCACGGCAGTTATATCCCGGACAGCTCCGGCTATGGCATTGGCCTGCTGTTCCTCCGTGAAAGAGGTGAAACTCTCTTTGGCAGGATGGGAGGAGAAAAATTCATTGGCATCAGTTACAGTCAGCATGATTTGTTCTTTCAGAAACAGAATTGGAATATCAAACGGAAACAAAGCGGTTCCGGGATGAAAAACATCTCGGAACATGAGTTCGCATCGCTCAATTACCGCGCAGCGCGGCAATCGCTTCGGCACTGGGCTTGAGGTTGGTCAAACGGCAGCACCGCTGGGCGGCGTTGCGGAACTCAAAGGTGAGTTCGCCGATGGCAACGCGGCGGATGCCGTCAAAGCCTTTGGGCGTGGCATCGACATCGGTGATGGCGCGGCCGGAGAGGTTGGCAAGCGCGAAACACTGGGGATCGAGGATCCACGCATCGGTATCCGGCACATCCGGGTCAGCCATGATGGTCATGCCGCGACCGTTGATCTCGTTGACGATCACGGCGACATACGCGCCGCGCCGGTCATCGGAGCGCAGAATCTGGATGCGGTCACGGTATTCGTTGGAGATGACGCGCGCCTGTCCCGGGGAACAGAGGATCTGCATCGGATCGCCGCCTTCGGCAAGGACTTTCTGGGCACCGTCATTGATGAGGAAACTGTCCAGCGCGGCGTTGGAAGCGTTGATGGAGAGGGCGTTTTCTCCGGTGCCGAAGCAGTAGAGACCACCGGCTTCGCCGTGAACGCCCGGGGCGGCTTCCAGACGGCGGCCGAAGAGGGCGACACGGTTGAGGTCGCGTGCCAGTTCCGAAAGGGCGAAAGCGGTTTGGCGGTTGAGCTGGTTGTCGGCACTGCCGTTGATGGTGACCGCGAGGGCACTGCCGGAGATGATGATCTCTTTACGGAAGATCTGGGTCGCGTTCCATTCGACTTTGCTTCCGGCATAACTTTCATCGCCGTCACCGTTGGCACTGCCTTCACTCATGGGAGTGGAGACGATGATGAATTCCGCACCGCCGGAGGGGAGATCGCTGACACTCTGGAGAGAAGAACCGTTGACGGCGACCAGTTCCACGGTGACACTGCCGTCGTTGACAGCGGCAACTTTGAACAGAGCCGGATCATCTTTGACGGCGATAAGGGTGCCGGGAACGATACTGAGATTGCTGTTTTCGGCGGGGGTCAGCGTTCCGCCTGAGATGGAACTTGCGGTGAAGCCGCGTCCGGAAAGCTGATCTTCGATCCACTCGTGTTTGCGCTGGGTGGCATCGGCACCGGGGCGGAAGTTGGAGATGAAACGGGGTTCATCTTTGATGACGGTGAACATGATGTCGGAGAGGTCGCGTTTGCAACCGGCGAAGCTGTAAGTGTAGAACATCTGTGATTTTCCTTTCTGATTGTTCTGTTGAATGGGGGATATCAGTTATTTACCATCGCTGCAGAGGCGAGGGAATCCATGATCCGGTCGACCTGACTGCCGGAGGCGGCAAAGGCGGATGCCGGGTGATGGCTGCGGAAGGTTTCCGGCGCGATACCGGAACTTGAACCGGGGGTGATCCGGGCGCGGAAACAGCCGGGTGAGGTTTCGGCAAGCCGGGCGGAAAACTCTTTCACTGCGGCAGTGTCATCAAGATCAAGACCGTCGCGGCGGGCGAGGAAGTCGAAGTAATCGGCATCGCTGCAGCCGATCTCTCCGGTAAGTTTTTCGATACGGCAGCGGCGTTTGAGTTCCTGATGTTCATTCTCCAGAGTGGAGTGGGTGGAACGCAAAGTGTCCAGCTCTTTCTGTAATTTTTCCGAGTGGGAAAGTTTTTCATTTTCCAGAAGTTCGAGCTGACTTCGGGCGTGGTTCAGCTCTGCGGTGAGCGTTTCCGGATCGAAGGCGGAAAGTTCCGCTTTTTCAGCCGGGGAAAGCTGTTCGCCGTTGAGTGAACGGGTAATGAGTTCTTTTATGGTCATACATTCTCCTTTCGATTGATTTCGTTGAATATCTGTTGTTTGTCATCGTTGCCGATGGGTTCCACTGAATCGAGCAGTTCGGTTGCGGCATGTCCGAGGGCGCGGTCATACGCCGGTCCCAGATGCAAATTGGAGAGCTGCATGATGCCGGAGATGGCGGCGGCGAGGTCGCGGACGGCGAATTTCCGGTTGTAATGTATTTCCGGAACTGTGACATCCAGATCGTACAAATGCATGATCTTCCACGCTTCAAGTTCCGATTGTTCCAGCAGATCGGCGCGGGCAGAGAGGAACTGGCTGACATTCTGGAAGTCCCACGCTTTGGATTCTGCGCTCTGGTTCTCCCGGGATCTGCTCTGGACTGCAAGTCCCACGATTTCGTAAAGTTCCCGTTTCAGATGATCGTTTTCACTGCGGATGGTGGCAGTTTCCACTCCGGACGGGCTGATAAACCGGCTGATGCCCTTCTCTTCCACCGCTTCGATAATGGCGGCACTGCGGGCAACGGTCGCGGAAAAATTTTCACTTTTGCTTCCGGCGAGAGCGAGCTTCTGGGCACCGCGGGCGAAACTGTCGGAGACGACCAGCATACCGAACATCTGCTTGACGGTATTCATCTGGGCTTCGGATTCGTTGTTGAGTATCGCTTCGCTGATGCGGACGGCATCTTCGAACCAGTGTCCGGAGTCGATGCCGTAACCGTCAGGTTCGATGACCGGGACCAGCGGGACTGTTCCGGTGGAATTTATACCGCTGTCGATCTCCTTTATGCCGGAAGAAGTCTGTTCAAAAAGATGCCACGAGGTGCGGTCATAAAGGCGGCGGCGGCGCAGCTTCACCGGCGGTGAATAGGGATCGGAGTTGAGGAACTCCTCTTCTGCGGTCAATGCCCAGAGCAGTTTCCCGTCCGGCGCGTAAGCCCAGTCCGTGACCTGGAGCGGAGAGAGTGCCCGCACATAAGGACGGAGCCGTTCCCGGCGTGCGCGTTCCAGGGTGGGAATACCCTCAAAGTTGGGCATCTCCACCAGCAGCCATGCGCGGCCGTAAACGTTGAGCATGGTGGAAAGCTGGCGCATGACTTCGTTGCAGCGCAGCCCGGAACGGCTCCAGTCCTCAACAAGTTCGCCTCTGGCATTTCTGCGGATGGGGTCAACTCCGAGAACATATTGGGTGATGCGCTGGGCGATTGTGCGCGGATAGTTGAAATAGTAGGCGCGGCGGCGGCGTTCAGTGAATTCGATATCGATTTCGGAAACGTGCCGGATAAGGGCCTGGTCGATGTAAGCGCGTCCGCCGGTGTAGGCGGCTTTGCAATGTTTCCATCCGGCTTCATTGGCTGAATATTCCGGATGGCGGCGGTAGAAGAGATAGTTGTTCACGATACACTCCAAATGTTACAGATCGTTTTCGACTTTATTCAACTGGATATTGACCACAGTTTCTCTGGAATTGCCGCTGCTGCTGCAGTTGTTCCAGCGTTTTGGACGGCGGTTCCGGAGCCAGAATACGGCGGCGCGGACATCGGGGGCGATCTCTTTGCCGCTGCTGTCCTCATATCCGGTGGCGCGGCGCAGGAGAGCTGCTTCCACCATATCATCGCAAATATTCTCATCGCCGTGGAACAGGCGGTCGAATTCCGGATATTGTTTCCGGTAACGCTTCAATGTTGCCGGAGATATCCCGAGCCATTCAGCTGCGCGTTCCGGAGGATTTCCGGCATCGAGGAACCCGGCAAGTTCCGGAAGGCGCGGTTCGATCAGATTTTGATATTTGTTTCTCATGGAAATCTTTTTCTTTCACTGTGTTTGCTGTCGTTTTCCACCATCGCGCTCTATTGTCAACACGATTTTCTGCATTTTCCGGGAAAAGGGCATCCAGCAGACGGCGGATCCCGGAAAGTGAATAGACTTTTCCATTGGGAAGTTTGATACAGGTTGAAGTTTCCATTTAAAAAATCCTCCGGTTTAAATGTTGCACCAATGCAATAAAAAAATATAAGCAAGGCTTTTTTTAATTAAGTTTATTCTAAAAAAGCAATATAATTGCATTGATGCAATTATCAAGAGGGTAAAAACCACATTTTTTTGAAAAAAAATATATGTAATCCTTGCATGGGCGCAATAAAATGATTATATTGGAGACGATTTCAAGTCCGAAGGAGGCAGTTGTGAGGATAGATGATTCTCTGCGGGCAAAACTTGTCAGTGCTGTGGAAAAGGCAGGCGGTGCCCGTGAATTTTCTTTAAAATGCGGCGTGAATGCCGCTAACATATCCCGGTATCTCAACCGGAAGATATCCAGTATAAATGATGATAACTGGGAGAAATTGGCGCCGTTTCTGGAAGAGGCTCCGCCGGTACGTCCGGATGGCGGCAATAATGAAGGATTTATCAGTTCTACTCCGGAACTTTCTGAATTCATTCTGGCGCGGATGAAGTCGTGCGGGATAGCAAGTGTCGAAGAGTTGCGGGTGAAGATAAACTGTTCATCATACCAGCAGTTGCGCTGGCAGATATCGGGACGGCTGAACTGGTTTGCCGATACATTGGGACAGGTCATTGAAGTGCTGGATATCGAACCTGATACTCTGCCGGTCACTCCGCGCGAACGCAGGATAATCAGTCATGCCATGATGAAGCGCGGTATCAGCGGAGTCATGCGTATGCTGCCGGTCATCGGCGGTTGCATGTGCGGAAACTTTGCTGATATAGAGAGCGGACTTTCCCGGGGAACGGCGCATCCGGTTCCGGTACCGATGGATGACCGGCGCGATCTGCGCGCGTTTCTCCTGAGCGGAACGATGATGGAACCCACACTGCTGAACGGTGATATCGTGGTGACGGAAGTTGCAGACGATCTGTTTCAGATACCGGATAATATGTTGACGGTATTGCGGTTTACGGATGAATTTTCGCCCAAGACACGGCTTTGCTGCGGCAGATTCCATCTGCTTGCCGGCAAGAGTGTGATATTGAGCTTCGACCATCCCGGCGGTGGTTTTATCCACATACCTGTTTCATGTATCAGCTGGAGTGCCATCATCCGTTATCGTATCAGCGACTTCCACGGGTGACACATCGCCGCAGGTATGATTTTTATGGAACAGCAGTAATTTTTTCAATGAGTTTTGAAAAATTCACTTGACTTTGGCGGAATTTGTTTTATAGTTGTCAGGTGTAACGATTTTCAGTACAGAAACGGAGGATTTGACAAATGGAACAGAACGACATTCAGCTTCTTCAGCAGGAGGTGCGCCATGTAGCCGCGCCGTTGCAAAGTGTGCGCGGTGAGATGGGGCGGATAATCGCCGGTCAGGATATGCTTATAGAAAGGTTACTTCTGGCACTGATAACCGACGGTCATGTGCTGCTGGAAGGTGTGCCGGGATTGGCAAAAACGCTGGCGGTCAAAACGCTGGCGAAAACTTTGTCCGGTTCATTTTCGCGGCTGCAGTTCACGCCGGACTTGCTGCCTGCGGATGTCATCGGAACGCGGATATATAATGCCGCCACGGGAGAGTTCACCACCCGCATCGGACCGGTGAGTGCCAATATCGTTCTTGCGGACGAGATCAACCGGGCTCCGGCGAAGGTGCAGAGTGCGCTGCTGGAGGCGATGCAGGAGAAGCAGATCACCATCGGCGGGGAACGTTTTGCCCTGCCTGACCCGTTTCTGGTGATGGCGACACAGAACCCCATTGAGCAGGAGGGAACCTATCCGCTGCCGGAGGCGCAGCTTGACCGTTTCATGTTCAAACTCAAAGTCGATTATCCTTCCCGCAGTGAGGAAGCGAGCGTGGTCGAGCGCATGGCGCATCCGGCACCGCCGCCGGAAGCGTTGTCAGTGGCGCGTGTCGAAGATATCATCGAAGCGCGCAAGATGGTCGACCGTATATATATGGATGAAAAGATCGTCGAATACATCCTTGATCTGGTGATCGCCACCCGGCCGGGGCAGAGCAAATCGCTTTCTGACCGGCAGAACGGGGTCAAACTTTCCGGTATCGGGCATCTGGTAAGTTTCGGTGCATCGCCCCGGGCATCCATTGCTCTTGCTCTGGCGGCAAAAGGTTTGGCACTGTTGCGGGAACGGGCATTTGTTCTGCCGCAGGATGTGAAGGATCTGGCGCCGGATGTACTTCGTCACCGCATGGTGCTTTCCTACGAGGCGGAAGCTGAAAACATCGATGCCGATGCGATCATCGCCCGTTTGCTGGCAGAGCTGCGCACTCCCTGATACCGGGTCCGGGAGGAACATTTATGTTGACGCAGGAACTTGCTTCACAGATCCGTCTGCTGGAGATCCGTACTGACCGTCTGGTGGAAGAGATCACCGGCGGCGCGTACCGCAGTGTTTTCAAAGGGCGCGGCATTGAGTTTGACGAAGTGCGGGAGTACACCATGGAGGATGATGTCCGCATGATCGACTGGAACGTTTCCGCCCGCATGGGGGAACCCTATGTGAAAAAGTTTATCGAAGAACGGGAACTGACGGTGATGTTCATGGTGGATATTTCTGCATCGGGAAGTTTCGGCACGGCGGCGCGGAGCAAGCGGCGCACGGCGGCGGAGCTGGCGGCACTGCTTGGTTTCAGTGCGGGAAAGAATGGAGACAAGGTCGGCTTGATGATGTTCAGTGACCAAATAGAACTTTATCTGCCGCCGCGTTCCGGCAGACGTCACTCCCTGCGGATGATAAGGGAGATGCTCGCCTTTGAACCGGAGCAGAAGCGTACCGATATAAAACTTGCGCTGGCGGAGTGCGGGAGATTGTTGAAAAAGCGGTCGATAATCTTTCTTATCAGCGACCTTATTGATGAAAAGGATTATTCTGCCGAACTTAAACTTCTGAGCCGGAAGCACGATGTTATCGCATTGAAAATATCCGATCCGGTGGAGAATGAGTGGCCCGGGATGCTGCCGCCGGTGGAGCTTGAGGATGCTGAAAGCGGCGAAGTTGTCTGTTTCGACCGCGACCCGTCGCTGTTGACGGCGGCACTGCGTTCATCGCAGCTGGAGCGTGAACGGATATGCCGGGATGCCCGTGTCGATCTGGTCAATGTGGAAAACGGCGGAGATATTCTCAAGCCGCTGATACAATTTTTCACCCGGCGGCGCAAACGTTGTCAACATTGAGGTCACAAACGATGAAACATTCTTTGAAAATCGCGGGTATCGCGTTGATATTGGCAGTGGTGCTGGCACTGGCGGTCGCCGGAGCCGGTATCGGTTATGCCTGGCTGAGGTCACTGCCGCCGGAAGTGCCGGAACTTGCGACCATCACCCCGGCGGATAATGCCGTACTTGGCGGTGATGTTGCAGTGGAGTTCACGGCGGTGATACCGGAGAACCGTTTTATTGGGAAACTTTCTTTTGATTGCGGCAAAGGAGCCGTGGTCGTGCGTCAGCTCCGCGCCGAACGCAAACGGTGGGAGTGGAGCCGGAGCCGCTGGGAAATAAGTGCGGTCATCCGTCCGCTGGTTGCCGGAACGGTGAGTGAAGGGGCGGTCACGCTGGAGCTTTCCCCGGGGAGAAAAGAGAACGAGGCGAAACTTTTCAAGGTTGCGGTTCCGGAATTTACCTCTGTCATCCCGGCGACGGAGAAAGCCGGCAAAGAACTCCAGCTCGCCGGAGCAATGGATATCCTCCGCTCCCGGAAAGATCGTTTTCTCAACCACATCGCGCGGTACAAATATATTTATATTGCCGTTGCGGCGGTGCTGATATCGGGTATAGTCATCTGGCTCCGGTGGTATAAGCGGCGCGGCCGTCAGCTTCCGGAATTCAGTTGGGATGTTGCCATTGCTGCGCTGGAGGCACTGCAAATGGATATCGACAGCGGAGCGGTTTTGCCGCGAGTGGGTTTTACCCGGTTGAACGATATTCTCCGGAACTATCTGGAAGCGCGCTTTGCGCTGCCGGCATCCCGCTGTACGACACCGGAATTTCTGGTGCGGATGGCGGAAAAGAGTTCGCCGCTGCCGGAGAAGTGCCGGGAACAGCTGGCAGATTTTCTCACCACGGCGGATATGGTGCGCTTTGCGCGGGAACACGCCGACAGGATGAAACTTGAACACTTTCTCCGGAAGGTCGCGCTGATCGTCCGGGATACCATTCCGGAAAGGAGCGAATGATGATAAGTTTTCATGATCCCTGGATGTTCACGGCACTGTTGGTGATACCGTTTCTGCTCTGGCATTTCCGCCGCCGTCCCCGTCCTGCGGTGGTGATATCCAGTATCGCTCCTGCGAAAAAGGTGGCACGTCCCCGGCGTTTGAGGGTGGCAGAGATCATCTTTCTTGCGGCGATGTCACTGCTGGTCGTGGCGTTGGCGCGTCCCCGGTCGCCGCTGGGAAGTGCGGTGGAACGGCGGCAGGGGTTGGATATCGTTCTGGCGATCGACCTCTCCGGAAGTATGCAGGCGATCGACCGGCCGCAAAATCTTTCCGGTGAAAAGTTTATTCAGGAACTCAATGCGGGAAAAGTTTCCAACCGTCTGGATGCGGCGAAAGCGGAGATCCGCCGCTTTATCGCTGAACGTCCCAACGACCGCATCGGACTTGTGGGATTTGCTGATCTTGCGTACAGTTTTGTGCCGCCGACTCTTGACCACACGTTGCTGCTGGAACGGCTGAACTCACTGGAGATCGGCGAGATCGGTGAACGGACCGGCATCGCTTCTCCCATCGGTACTGCGGTGGAGAAGTTGAAACGTTCCACTGCGCCGCGCCGGGTGCTGGTACTTTTTACCGATGGAGCCAACACTGCTGAAAATCAGCTCACTCCCCGGGCGGCGGCGGAGCTTGCCAAAGAGTTTAACGTCATCATCCACACGGTCGGCATCGGCGGGAACGATGCTTACGCGGTTGTGTCGACACCTTTCGGTTCGCGCCTCGCCCCGGTGCAGGGGGAGTATGATGCCGAACTGCTGCATGACCTTGCCAAAATCACCGGAGGAACCACCTTCCATGCGGCTGATTCCGCCGGATTGAAACGGGTGATGGCGCAGATCAACGCCATGGAAAAGACCAATATCGAACAGCCGCGCCCCTTGAATTACCGGGAATATGCTCCCGGGATCGCACTGGCGGCACTGGCACTCTTCTTTGCTTCTCTGGTGTGGCGGTGCTGGCGTATAACATTGCCATAGAGCAATGCGGCGGATATTTTTACCGCCTGCCATTGAAAAATCCTCTTTCCGGAGCTATATTTTTACGAAAGAGGTACAAAGATGAGATTTATAACTGTTTTATTGGCGATATGGTCATTTTTGCCGGTATTGGCGCGGACGGTGCAAGTGCCGGTCGAGTTGAACAATGTCACCGGAGTTGATGGGCGGCTGATATTCTTTTCTGCGCTGCCGCTGCCTGCCGGAGCTGTGCACAAGGTGGAGAATATCCGGTTGACCAATGGTGACGGCAGTGAAGCTGCCGCGCAGTTCACGGTGATCGACCACTGGCAGGACGGTTCATTGAAACTGGTTCGCATCTGCGGATTTGTCCGGATGAAGCCGGGGGAAAGGCGCAAAATTTTTGTGGAGTACGGTGACCGGATACTGCAATCTGTCCACTCCGGGATACTGGTTTCCCGCAGCAACGACCGGATGCTGATCGAATCCGGGGTGCTGAGTGCGGAATTTGCGCTGGATAAATTTTCTCTTCCGGTGGCGGTCATGCTGAATAAAAAGCGGTGCGGCGGATTTCTGCCCTTTCCATCCGGCAGTGGAGCGGCATCGTTTCAGGAGGAGGAATCAGACCCGCAGCATGTTGTTATCCAAATGGAAAAGTGCCGGGTACACTTCTACTATAATGAACCGTGGATAGCGGTGGAGTGGTTGAAACTGCCGGCGTTGCCGGTATCATTTTCGCAGAACAGGAACTTCCGGGCATCCGGTTTGCGGGGAAACTGGCAGATATTCCGGTTTGACGGAAAGGATGCCGTATTACCGCCGCCGCTGATCGGTGCAGTTCCGGAGTGGTATTATGAAAAGTGCGGTATACTGGTTTCCGGTGACCGGGGGAGCGCATTTCTGCGCCGCTTTGAGGATGAGATCATCGAGCGCATGAAAGCAAATATGAGCGGAGTGCCGGTGGCGTTGCTGTTGCAGGGATTTTTCCGTACCGGAGATGTGAACTTCATTTATGCGGCGTTGAAGCGGCAGCAGGAGAGACTTTTCCGTGATGAAGCGGCATGGCTGCAGGGATTTTCCGCCGGGAATCTCCGTTGGAGTACGCAGTGTGATTTTTCCGTACCGGGGGTAAAGCCGGTGATGTCGACGGCAAGGTTGAGCTGGAAGTTGTATGCAATGGAGACGGCGGCTCCCGAAACAATGGAAACCTTTCTCCGGGGCGGGGAAATATTGTCAGGAGCATTCGATCACCCATCCGGGCGATGGCACGCCGCAGTGAAGGATTCCGGGGAAGCACTGGAAGGGGAACTGCTTTCTCCGGCAGATAATATATATTGCAGTGCGGTCATGTTTGAGATGGAGAAGCTGACGCAGAAAAAGCGTTATGGTGATATCGGAGTCCGGGCGATGGTACGCATATTGAATGACGGTGTGACCGACGGAGTTATCACATCGCGGGCGGTGTTTCTGCTCCTTGACCGGGTGCGGGAATATGTGAAACGGCACCACGGTGCGGAAAAGGATTTCGATATTGCCGGATTTCTGCTGGAAGGAAAAGCAGAGCAAAAGCGGCAGGTCACCTTTTTTCTTTACCCCGGAGAGAAGTTGTTTGTGAAAGCCGCCGGAACCGGTATGATCCGGGCGGTGTGTCTGCCGGATGGGGGGCAGGGAAGTTTATCGGTCACCGACAGCAGTTCCCGGCAGATCGCGGCGCGGTACGATGGAAAGAGTTGCGCCTATTATATAAATGTACCGGAAACAGGATGTTTTTTGAGTCGTGCCGGGGAGAGATTGAACGGTATCCGGCTTGCGGAGCAGGGGGAGTGCCGTGTATCACTGCCGCTGGGCAGAAAGATGAGAGTGTTTACCATTGATGCGCCGGAGAAGTTTACCTTTGATGTTCCGGCAGGGCGCAGGGAGTTGAGTTTCTTTCTGCGGGCGATGAAGAAAGGGGAACGGGCAAAGCTGGTGGTGATATCTCCGGACAGAAAGATATACCACGCCGGAGATTTCAACACGGATGGGAGCGGAACCGTTTTTGCTTCTGAGTTGACCGTCCGGGATGTGAAAGAAGGAAAGTGGACGGTCGTACTCCACGCATCAGGCGGGAATATTGCATTCGGGATAAGGAACTTTCATGGGATGTTGGAAAGATAGCCCTTCTCTCCATCAAACTTTCATATTGTGAAACTTTTTGAAAAAAAACAACCTGCTCTGCAAAACAGATATTCCGAATTTCCGGCGAAGGTGTATAATAAAGCCATGTCAAAGGAGATTTGACGCGAAATATGCACATCAGAGATATGTGCGAAAATAAAAGAAAGGAATAAAAAAATGAAAAAAACCCGTGGTTTTACCCTCATCGAGCTGTTGGTGGTTATCGCGATCATCGCTATCCTCGCCGCCATGCTGCTCCCCGCCCTCCAGTCTGCCCGTGAACGCGGCCGTCGCGGCTCCTGCATCAGCAACCTGAAGCAGATCGGTACCGCCCTGATGCAGTATGCTCAGGACAACCGTGAAAAGATGCCTGCCGGCAAGAACGTTCGCGTTGGTCTCAACGGTGCCACCACCGGAGCTGATGCTTCCCTCGTTACCCCCGCTGGTGCTGAAGCCGGTTTGACCGCTCTGTATGCCAACGAATACCTGACCGACTACGGCGTCTACACCTGCCCGAGCAGCACTGTTTCCGCCGGTGAAGGTACCGAATCCCTGACCTATGCCAAGGGTGCTGCCGGTGCCAACCTCGCGTTCGGTTACGTCCCCGGTTACATCGCTGGTAACTACGGTTCTGAATCCGCTATGGCTTTCGACCTTGACGGTAAAGTCGAAGCTGCTTCCAGCAAGGCCAACCACACCAACTATGGTAACATCCTGTTCGCCGACGGTTCCACCCGTGGCTTCAATGGTACCAAATGGTTCACCCGTGCCAACAACGGTTTCATCCTTTCCGCTGGTGATGCCGGTAACGAGACGACCAACGAAAACCTTGATTGATTCGTCGTTGAGTTGACAAAGTGCGGAGCGAAAGCTCCGCATTTTTTTTTTTGTCTTTTTTGGGGGGGCTGTCGCCAGTGCGGGAGGGCTGCCGCCAGCCACCCTCCCGCCTCCCACCCTCCCGCCAGCCGCCCTCCCGCCAGCCGCCCTCCCGCCAGCCACCCTCCCGCCTCCTCCGCCCTCCCGCGCCGCCGCACTTGACAAACGCGCATTTATGCTGTATGTTATACCGTTTGCAAACAGGAGTTTTTTTTATGAGCAGAGAGTCGTTGGGGTCCCGTCTGGGATTTATTATGTTGTCGGTCGGATGCGCGGTCGGTTTGGGTAATGTGTGGCGGTTTCCGTTTGTCGTCGGAAAGCACGGCGGCGGAATGTTCGTTCTGCTTTATCTGGTGTTTCTTGCCCTGATGGGGTTCCCCATATTGACGATGGAACTCGGTGTCGGCAGAATGGGCGGCGCGAACCTGATCGGAAGTTTCCGCAACCTCACCGGCAACCGCCGCCGCTGGGTATGGCCGGCAAAACTGGTTTTTATCGGCAACTTTATTTTGATGATCTATTATACAACAGTAAGCGGGTGGCTTCTGGCGTATGCCAAAAGATATATTGACGGTTCGATGATGAGCATCGATGCCCGCAGTGTCGGTGCGGTATTCGATCAGCTTACCGGTACGCCGTCGGTGAGTGGCGGTTATATGCTGCTTGCGGTATTTGTGTCGACCGTTGTGTGCGCGTGCGGATTGCGTAACGGGGTGGAAAAGGTGGTCAAATATATGATGGGGGCACTTTTTGTCCTGATCGCCATCCTTGCCGGATATGCTTTGACCACCAAAGGAAGCGCGCCGGGGATGAGCTTCTATCTCAAGCCGGATTGGAACAATTTTATCTCCGCCCCCGGGGAAACGGTTTTTGCCGCGATGGGGCAGGCGTTTTTTACTTTGAGTATCGGTGTCGGCAGTATGGCGATCTTCGGCAGTTATATCGGCAAAGAGCGGCGGCTTGCCGGAGAAAGTGCTATCATCATTGCTCTTGATACGCTGATCGCGTTTATGGCGGGGATGATAATCTTCCCGATATGCTTTTCTTACGGAGTGGAAGTGAACGCCGGGCCGGGATTGATTTTTGTTTCACTGCCGAATATCTTTAATAATATGACCGGCGGGCGTTTCTGGGGAGCGTTGTTCTTTATATTTCTTTCGCTTGCGGCACTGACCACCGTGATCGCGGTGGTCGAAAATCTGATCGCGTTCTTTATCGACGAGATGAAGCTGTCGCGCAAAGCTGCGGCGTTGATAACCGGTACTGGAGTGGCAATATGCTCTCTGCCGTGCGTATTCGGCTTTAATATATGGAAAGATGTCCAGCCGCTGGGCGGCGGCAGTTCCATTCTTGACTTTGAAGATTTTATCGTCAGCCAGAATCTTCTGCCCATTGGTTCGCTGTTGATCGTGCTGTACTGCGCGCTGAACTGGAACGCGTTTATGGAAGAGGTCAATACCGGTAAAGGAATGATCTTCCCGGAGTGGATGAAAAACTATTGCCGGTACATCCTGCCGCTGATAGTAGTTGTTATTTTTGTCTGGGGTTATCTTAAGATGTTTTCATGATGATCCCGGAACGATCAGTTTTTTGCCGGGATGCATTTTTGACGAAAAAAGCCCTTTATCGTCTCAAAAAAAGGAAAAATGTCGATTTTTTTCAAAAAACGACTTGATAAAGTGAGGTTTTGACGATATATTATAAAATCTTCATTGTGAAGGCAGGGATATTTGTGTCCTGATCAATGGAGAATGTGCCGCCGGGATGACGGCGCGTTGAAACGGAGTTTTCATTTGAAAAGATGCTGAAAATGAGAGTTCCGTACAGCGCGTGGTTTCCTGAAAGCACGTGTCAGCCGGGAAACGGCCGCATCGGTAAAGCGTGTCCTTTATGGACGTGCGAAAAACGCTTTTCTGATGATCGCGGAACTTGGGAAGGTGAAGCGTGTGGCTGGATTACCGGAGTAGAGTAGTTCGCTCCGCGAAACGTAACGCTCGCGAACGCGGACAAAAAGCGAACTGGTTAAAAAACATAAAGAAAGCAGATTATGGAAGTAAGAGCTTTAACCAAAAACGTCCGGATTTCTCCGGAGAAGGCGCGGCAGGTGTCCCGTCTGATCCAGGGAAAAAGCGTGGTCGAAGCGCTCGCGATCGTTGACCTGAGCCCGCGCAAGGCGGCAGCTCTGATCGGCAAAACGCTGCGCTCCGCCGTTGCCAACGCCGAAAACAACTGCGACGTCAACCGCAAGGCGCTCACCGTTAAGGCGGCGCTCGTCAGCCCGGGGCCGATCATCCGTCGGTTCCGTCCGAAGGCACGCGGTTCGGCCGGACGCATCCGCAAACGCACCAGTCATCTGGAAGTCGTTTTGAGCGACATCTAAGGAAAGAGGAACAAATCGTGGGACAGAAAGTTAATCCGATCGGTTTGAGAACCGCCTTGACCAAGAATTGGGAATCCCGTTGGTTTTCTGATAAGAAGACCGCCGGTCGTACTCAGTTCGGAGATTGGCTGCATGAGGATCTCGCCATCCGCAGTTTCATCAAGGAAAAATTTGCCGCCGCAGCAATCGCCCGTATTCAGATCGAGCGCTTTGCCAATCGCGTGCGTGTTACCATCGTTTCGGCCCGTCCGGGCGTCCTCATCGGCAAAAAAGGTGCCGAATTGGACAGCCTGCGTGCCGCCGTCGCCAAGCTTGCCTCTGATAAGGAAGTCTTTGTCGAAGTTTCTGAAATGCGTCGCGCTGAAACCTGCGCCCAGCTGGTTGCCGAAAGTGTCGCCCAGCAGCTTGAGCGCCGTATCGGTTTCCGTCGCGCCATGAAGCGTGCCATCCAGTCCGCCATGGATATGGGTGCCGACGGTATCAAGATCAACTGCGCCGGTCGTCTCGGCGGGGCTGAACTTGCCCGTGAGGAACAGTACAAGGAAGGTCGCGTTCCCCTTCACACTCTGAAGGCGAACATCGACTACGGTTTCATTGAGGCAAACACGACCGCCGGAAAAATCGGCGTGAAGGTTTGGATTTGTCATAAGGACTCTGCGGAGGAAGAAGATTATGCCGTTAATGCCAAAAAGGGTAAAGTACAGAAAGGTTCAGCGCGGAAGTAACGCCGGACTCGCCACAACCAACAACAAAGTTGATTTTGGCGATTACGCGCTTCAGACGCTGACCCGTGGGTACATTTCCAACAATCAGATCGAGGCCGCTCGTGTGGCTATTACCCGTCACCTGAAACGTCGCGGTCGCGTGTGGATCCGCATGTTCCCGTACCGTTCCTACACCAAGAAGCCCTTGGAAGTCCGTATGGGTAAGGGAAAAGGTGCAGTTGAAGGCTGGGTCGCTCCGGTGCTTCCGGGCCGTATCCTGTTCGAAATCTCCGGCTGCAGCGAAGCCGTGGCGAAAGAGGCGATGAGCCGTGCCGCCAACAAGCTTTGCGTGCGTTGCAAATTCCTGGCGCGTCAGGCCTGATTTCCGTAAGGAGCATGTGTGTTATGAATAACAAAGACATTCGTGAAATGACCGACGCCGAGCTCGCCGCTCAGGTTGCTGATCTGCGCCGGGAAAAATTGAACTTGAAAATCCAGTCCCGTACCGGACAGCTGGAAAAGACCGCCCGGGTTCGTGAGGTCCGCCGCGATATCGCGCGCTGCCTGACCGAAATGACTGCCCGCGCAGCCAAAGCCGAGGTGAAATAATGAGCGAGAATATCGAAGCACGCGGCAACCGCAAAGAGCGCGTCGGCGTCGTCGTCAGCGACGTCCAGGACAAGACTATCGTTGTCCGGGTCGAACGTCGTACTGCTCATCCGCTGTACCGCAAGATCGTCAAAGTGAGCAAAAAGTTCACTGCTCACGATGAGAAAAACGAGGCCAGAAAAGGCGATACCGTCCGTATCGGCGAAACCCGCCCCCTGAGCCGTAACAAGCGCTGGCGTCTGATCGAAATCATCAGCCGCGCCGTCCAGGAGTAACATTATGATTCAGATGCAGTCCATTCTTGAAGTCGCCGACAATTCCGGCGCCAAGTCGCTTCTGACTATCACTGTTCTCGGGCAGGCCAAGCGCATTGCCCGCGTCGGTGACATCGTCAGCTGCGCGGTTGAGACCGCTCTTCCCGATGGCACGGTCAAACGTCGTCAGCGGGTCCGCGCGGTGATCGTCCGCACCAAAAGCAAGATCCGTCGTCCCGATGGTTCCTACCTCAGCTTCGACGAAAATGCTGCGGTGCTTATCGACAAGGAAAACAATCCGATCGGCACCCGTATTTTCGGACCGGTCGCCCGTGAGCTTCGGGAAAAGAACTTCATGAAGATCATTTCCCTGGCGCCGGAGGTGCTGTAATGAACACTTTTCATGTGAAAAAAGGTGACAAGGTTGTGGTTAACGCCGGCAACTTCAAAGGTGCCGAAGCGACTGTTACCGCAATTTTGCCCGCCAAGGAACGTGTTGTCCTTGAACTCGCCAACGGCGAGAGCAAACTGGGCAAACGTACCGTCAAAAAGAGCAAGGCCAACCCCAATGGCGGTCTGGTCGAGCGTTCCGTGTCGGTCGCCGTCAGCAATGTCACGCTGACCGATGAGTGCAAACAGGCGAAACTTGAAGCCAAGAATGCCCGCCGTGCCGCCAAAGCGGCAGCCAAAGGCAAGACGGAGTAACAGATCATGCCTGATATGAAGAAAAAATATGTTGAAGAAGTCCGTTCTGCTCTCGCTGAGAAGCTCGGCATCAAAAATGTGATGCAGATCCCGAAGCTGGAGAAGATCGTCATTTCCACCGGTATCGGCAGCGACAAGGAACGCGATGCGTTCACTGAAGCTCAGAACCATCTCGGTGCCATGACCGGACAGAAGCCGCTTATTTGCAAAGCCCGCAAGAACGTCTCCAACTTCAAACTCCGCGTCGGCATGCCGGTCGGTGTTATGGTGACTCTGCGCGGAAACCGCATGTATGAATTCCTCGATCGTTTCGTACACAACGCCATGCCGCGTGTCCGCGACTTCCGTGGTATTCCCAAGAACGGTTTTGACGGTGTCGGTAACTACAATATGGGTGTCAGCGATATTTCGGTCTTCACCGAAGTCGACGCCGACAAGCTGAAGTATCCTCTCGGTGTCAACATCGCTTTTGTCACGACTGCCAAAACCGATGAAGCTGCCCGTGAGTTGTTGAAAATGATGGAAGTTCCTTTCGAGGACTGATAAAAGGGGTAGAAAAATGGCAAAACTCAGTTTGATAGTCAAGGCTTCCCGCCCCAACAAGTTCCCCGTCCGGAACTATACTCGTTGCAAGGCGTGCGGCCGTCCGCGTGCTTACATCGGCAAATTCCAACTCTGCCGTATCTGCTTCCGTGAACTGGCCAGCAAGGGTCAGATCCCGGGCGTGACCAAGGCCAGCTGGTAATTAAAAGGTAAAAGGAGATTAAATCATGAGTATGCAAGATCCTATTGCCGATATGCTGACCCGCATCCGCAATGCCGGTGCTGCTGAACTTGATACGGTGAGCATTCCGCTTTCCCGCGAAAAGGAAGCGATTGCCAACGTTCTCAAGGACGAGGGTTATGTCGGTAAAGTTACGGTCGAAGGCGAAGGCGTTAAACGTCAGATCGTCATCGAACTCAAGTATGTTGATGGCAAGCCGGTCATCGAAGGTATTGAGCGTGTCAGCAAATGTTCCTGCCGTGTTCACTGCGGAAGCCGGGAGATCCCCCGCGTCCGTAACGGTCTCGGAATCGTTGTGCTCTCCACGCCGAAGGGGATTATGAGCGGTCGCAAGGCGGTCAAAGAGAACGTCGGCGGCGAGATCCTCTGCCGTGTCTGGTAATCACAAAATTTGTGGGAAGTGAAATTATGTCCCGTATTGGTAAAAAACCTGTTGATATCCCCGCCGGTGTCAAAGTGACACTCAATGATGGTGTGATCACGGTCGAAGGTAAGAGCAAGCTCTCCATGACCCTGCCCCCTCATGTCGCGGTTGAAATCAATGAGAAACAGCTGTTGGTCACTCAGGCCGATGACACCCGCAATGCCGGTGCCATGCACGGTCTTGCCCGCAGCCTGATCAATAACATGGTTATCGGTGTCACTGCCGGATTCCGCAAGGAACTGGCGATCATCGGTATCGGTTACAAAGCTCAGCTCGCTGGCAAAATGCTTACGCTCGCGCTGGGATATTCGCACAAGATCGAGTTTCCGGTTCCCGAAGGTATCACTATTACCGTCACTCCGGAAAACAAAATCATCGTCGAAGGTGCTGACAAGCAGTTGGTCGGTGAGACCGCCGCTGAGATCCGCCGCTTCCGTCCGCCCGAACCGTACAAAGGCAAGGGTATTCAGTATGTCGGTGAGCACATCGTGCGTAAAGAAGGAAAGTCCGCTGGTTGATCCGGCGGCATAGGAGACTGTTAAGATGTCTGTTTTCGATAAAAAAGCGCAGCGTAAAGGCCGTCATGCCCGGATCCGTAAAAAGATCTCCGGTACGGCGGAATGTCCGCGGTTCTGCGTCAGCGTTACCGCTAACAATATCTACTGCCAGTTCATCGATGATGTCAGCGGCCGTACTCTGGCTGCTGAATCGAGTCTGTCCGCCAAGTTCAAAGCCGAAAACGCCAAGCCGAATATGGCGGGTGCCGCACTGCTGGGTAAACTGGCTGCGGAAGCTGCCAAAGCTGCGAACATCACCAATGTGGTCTTTGACCGTTGCGGTTTCAAGTTCCACGGCCGGGTGAAAGCTATCGCTGATGCGGCGCGTGAACAGGGCCTCAAGTTCTAAGGAGCGAACAATGGGAAAACGTGATAATATCGTAGAACCCGCCGTCGTCAGCGAATTCGACGAAAGCGTCATTGCGCTCAATCGCAGCGCGAAGGTCGTCAAAGGCGGTAAAAACTTCAGTTTCGGTGCTCTGGTCGTCGTCGGCGATCGTGCCGGACGGGTTGGTTACGGTTATGGTAAGGCCAATGAAGTCAGCGACGCCATCCGCAAAGGCAGTGAAGCTGCCCGCCGGAATCTCGTCCGCATTCCGATGAATGGTCATACCTTGCCGCATGAAGTCGAAGTCAAGTTCGGCGGTGCCCGCGTTCTGCTCCGTCCCGCGTCCAGCGGTACCGGTTTGATCGCCGGCGGTGCAGTGCGTGCCATTCTCGAACTCGGCGGTGTTGAGGACGTTCTGGCTAAATCTCTCGGAGCTTCCAATGCTGCGAACGTGGCGAAAGCCACCTTCAAGGCGATTGCCAGCTTGCGTACCCGCGATCAGGTCTATGCCCGTCGCGGAATCGCGGTGAGCAAAGAAGCTGAAAACAACTGAGACCCAAATTCAAGGAACTATAAATTATGAAATTGCATGATATTGCCCCCACTCCGGGGTCACGCCATCGCCGGAAACGGGTTGGCCGTGGTGACAGTTCCGGTCTCGGCAAAACTGCCGGACGCGGTGAAAAGGGTCAGAAGTCCCGTACTGGTGCTGTGATCCGCCCCTTCTTTGAAGGTGGTCAGATCCCGCTCTTCCGTCGTCTGCCCAAACGTGGTTTCAAGAACGCCGACCGTATCATTTACGCGTTGGTCAACCTTGATAAGCTCAACGACAACTTTGAAGCCGGAGATGTGGTCGATTTCGAAGCTCTCCGTGCCAAGAAGCTGCTCGCCAAGAGTGATACCATCATCAAGATCCTTGCCAACGGCGAGATCACCAAGGCTTTGACGGTCAAGGCCGCCAAGTTCTCCGCTGCTGCTGCTGCCAAGATCCAGGCCGCCGGCGGAACTGTTGAAATCGTTGAGTAAGGAATGAACTGATATGTGGCGTGCGTTACTTAATGCGTGGAAGGTCAAAGAATTGCGGAACCGTTTGCTGTTCACCGCTTTGATCATTGTGCTGGTCCGTTTTGCCAGCTGGATCCCCTGTCCCGGAGTTAATCCGGCGGCACTGGAAGACTTCATTGGTAGCGTCACTGCCAGCAGCAGGAGCAGCGGTGGTGTCATGGCAACTATCGACCTCTTTTCCGGTGGTGCGATCACGCACTTCGCGTTGGGAGCACTCGGTATTATGCCGTACATCACTGCATCGATCATTCTTCAATTGCTGATGCCCGTTATCCCCGCGCTGGAGAAACTCCAGCGTGAAGGGGAGACCGGTCACGGTAAAATCGCGCAGTACACCCGCTATCTTACGCTGGTGGTGTGTGCGGTTCAGGGTTGCATGGTCTCTCTGGCCATGATCAACCCTACCAAGCTGGGACTTCCTGCTCCGGCGACGCCGCTTTTTGTCGGCAGTGAAATTACGTTTGTCATCGTCAACATACTGGTGCTCACCTGCACGACCATGGTTTTCACCTGGCTCGGCGAACAGGTCACTGAGCGCGGTATCGGTAACGGTGTCTCTCTGATCATCACCATCGGTATTGTTTCCCGTATGCCGCACAGTGTCATTGAACTCTTTGACATGGCAATGAAGGGATCGACTCCTGATGGCAGCCCCTTCCGTCCGGTGCAGTTTTTGCTGTTGATGGGCGTGTTTTGTGTGGTCACGGCGGCGACGATTTTGTTGTCGCAGGGCTATCGCCGGGTTCCCATCCAGATGGTCAGAAAGAGTGTCGGACGGCAGATGATGGGCGGATCGACCTATATGCCGCTGAAAGTCAACTTTGCCAACGTTATGCCGATCATTTTTGCAGGAGCGATCCTGATGATTCCCCAGACCGTGTTTCCGGCACTGGCGAACCGTCCGGATGCTGCGCGTATCTGGCAGACTTTGGCGATTTCCTTCAATCAGGATGGGCTGGGCTATATCCTCACCTACGGTGTGCTGATATTGCTGTTCAGCTTCTTCTGGGTTGCCACTCAGTTCAATCCGCTGCAAATCGCGGATAATTTGAAAAAAGAGAGTGCTTACATCCCCGGTATCAGTCCCGGTCAGCCGACGGCAGATTATCTTGACGCGGCGATGACGCGGGTGACTGCCGGCGGCGCAGTTTTTCTGTTGGTGTTGGCACTTTTCCCGATGTTTTTGTACAACAACTTCGGTATTCCTTTCATGGTCGCGCAATTCTTCGGCGGTACCAGTTTGCTGATTATGGTCGGCGTGGTGCTGGATACGATGAGTCAGCTGGAAAGCCACCTGACGATGCGGCATTATGATGGTTTCCTCAAAAGCGGCCGCTTGCGCAGCCGTTCCGGAAACTGAAATATTATGGATACTGTGGTTGCCATCGACGGTCCCGCCGGGGCCGGCAAAAGCACCGTTGCGAGGCTGCTGGCTGAACGCATGGGTTATGCCTATGTGAACACCGGCAGCCTTTATCGTGCCCTGGCACTGTGCGCGCAGAGAGCGGGAATCGACCCCGGCGCGCTGAGTGAAGAATTTCTTCAGAAGCAGAAACTTGAATTCAAGGGCGCGGATCTTTATCTCAATGGAAGCTTGCTGGGGGACGAATTGCGCGCGCCGGAAGTGGCGGCAGGAGCAAGTATGGTTTCCAAGCAGAAGTGTGTCCGGGACTATTTGCTGCCGGTGCAGCGCGGTGCGGCAAAGAATTGCTGGATCGTAATGGAAGGCCGTGACATCGGCACGGTGATATTTCCGGATGCAAAGTACAAATTTTTCGTAACCGCCACTCCCGAAGAACGCGCCCGCCGCCGCATGAAACAGGCTGGAGAAATACCGCAAGGCGCCGGCTTTGAGCGCATACTTGCCGATATAAAAGAGCGTGATGAACGCGATTCCACCCGGGCGATCGCGCCGTTAAAACCGGCTGACGATGCACAGATCATTGATACGACCGGTTTGTCGATAGATGATGTTGTCGGTAAGATAGTTGCGCTTATCCAGGCGTAAATTTTCCTTTTCCTTTCATTGCATATACTTTCCATGTCTGCCGCCGAAGGTTTGATTTTTATGGGACAATTGCAGTTTTTATCAAAAATGCACAGATATCCCATAATTTTTCAAAAAGCAGGTATCTTCTCTGTGTTCAAGCGAGAGAAATTTAATTTTTGAAAAAGTGATTTTGTCAGATTTTGTTTTGCGCAAGCAAAACGCGCGTGCGCCATGCGCCGCGCCACCAGTGACACTGCGTTCAAAATGGTCTGTCGCGGTCGGCGGATGGATCGTGGTGCAAGGTTGGGGGTAAATCAAGGCGAAGCTGAAGGAGTGGACTTCCGTCCTCGACTGAAGCTGAGTCCGCAGATTTGCCCCCAAGATTGCCCGCGAGGCGCCGCCGTTGGTTGTTCTTATGGGACAGCTGTGTCAAAAATGCAAGAAAATACTGCAAAAGTGCAATTGTCATTCAACACATTCCGGTGTACATTAGGTATAAAGTCAAAAATAGAAAATGTCCCGGAGTTTGTAAAACTCCGGTATGCAGTCAGCGCAGAAGCAAGGCGCAAGATTTTCCGCAGTAAAGATTCTTTGCAAAAAGTGAGATATAAAGGAGGAAAAGGTGAAGAAGTTATGTTTTTTTATTGCAGCTGCGGCGGTACTTTCTGCTGCGGCACAGGTACGTCATGGCAGTGTGTTCTTCGATGCCAACGGCAACGGTGTGCAGGATAAAGGTGAAGCCGGTATTGCCAACGTTGCAGTTTCTGACGGTGTTTCGATCACCCGTACCGGACGAGACGGCAGATTTTCCTTTACTCCGGCGGCAAAAGCGCGCCATGTATTCATCTCTGTGCCGGAGGGATATCGTGCCAACGGTAAATTTTATCGCACCATGCCGGAGAAGTTGAGTTTTCCGCTGGTGAAGTGGCAGCGGCCGCGGCGTTTTGTGCAGATTTCCGACGGAGAGATCCACGTTGTGCGTCCGTGGATGAATACCGTGAAAGAGGAGCTGGCGAAGAACCCGGCAGATTTTGTTATCTATACCGGCGACATTGCCGCCAATACGCCGGACGGGATGGTGTTCGCCGCCAAATATTTCACCTTCAAACGGATGGGGGTGCCGATCCGTTTCACCATCGGCAATCATGACTTTACCAAAGGCAAGTCCGGCGATGATGCTTATATGACCAATCTGGGGCCGATGTGGTACTCTTTTGACTCCAACGGGGTGCATTTTGTGGTCGTGCCGATGATCTGGGACGGTACCGGACAGCGCAAAGATAAACCGGTGACCTATAAGCCGGAGGATTTTTCCCGCTGGGTGCGGAAAGATCTGGAGCTGCTGCCGCCGGGAAAACCGGTAATTTTCTTCGGACATGATTCCGTGTTCGACAATGATACGGTGAGAGCGACAGTCCAGCCGGAAAAGTTCAACATCAAGGCGTTTATTCATGGGCATTGGCACGAGTGTTCCATCTACCGCCTTGCGGGGATAACGCATTATGTCGCATCGTCAGTCAAGGATGGTTTCCCCTTTGCCGCGATGGGGATATACGAATTTGACCGCGATGGCAATGTCTGGCGTTTCCCGAAACTTATGTATACAAAGTTCTCCCCGGCGGAACGTTCACCGCAGTTGAAGTGGAGCGTTACCGGGAAGAATACCAACTTTATTATGGCAGACCCGGTTGTGTGCGGAGATACGGTTTACACCGGAAGCAGTGATCTTTATCAGGGAAAATATCAGCGGATTTCCGCATTTGACCGCAAGAGCGGCAAGCTGAAATGGGAGTTTACGCCCCGGTATTCCGTTATGGGGCGCATGGCGGCAAAGGATGGAAAACTGATGTTCTGCGACCACGAAGGGTATGTTTACGCTCTGGATAAAAACAATGGTAAACTGCTGTGGGAAAACCGGATATCGGATGGCGGCGGCGTTGGTTACAATCAGGGTGCAGTGATTTATAAAGACAAGCTCATCGCCGGTTTTTGCAATCATCTCAAGGCGTTCAGCATCGCTGACGGCAAGGTGGTCTGGCATTGTAAAAGCAAAAGCGGAAAACTTGCGAGCGGCGGTGCGGCAAACATCATTGCCGGAAACACGGTCATCGGCGGTGACGGCGGACGGCGTTCCGGAGTTGATGGCGATACCGGGAAATTGTTGTGGCAGGGGGGTGTTTTCAACTTTGCCACGCCGGTTTACGGCGAAGGTAAGCTGTTTGCCACGATCAACCGGGAGATTTGCCGGGTCGATGTCAGAACCGGTAAAATATTACAGCGTTACCCCGGTATCGTCACCCATTGGAACGGGCGTTATACGCCGCTGATCGCCGATGGGAAACTTTACACAGGTTCATTGACCAGCGGTGTTGCCGCCATGGATATCGCCAGCGGCAAGCTGCTCTGGCGTTTTTTGCCGCAATCATCGCGGGCGAAGATTGCCGAATGGCTGCAGCCGGGCGTGTACGGCAGCTTGATTCTGGATAAGAAGCGGTTGTTTTGCGGCGCGATGGATGGAAAAGTTTACGCGCTTGATCCGAAATCCGGAGTCGAGTTGTGGCATTTCGATGCCGGTGATCCGATCAGCGGTATCGCGCTGGACAAGGATGAACTGTTCGTCACCGACCACCGTGGAACGCTCTATAAACTTGATGTTTCCGGCATCACCGTTCAATAAGAGCTGTGTTTGTCTGCGGTAAATTGCCGGAACGCTTCAAAGTAGCGCGCACCGAGTTCGTGCTGGGAGGCGGTGTCGAAGTGCAGATTATCCCCACGGTGGTTCAAATCTTTGGTACAGACACAGCGGAAACGTTTATCTTCTGAAGCGATGGTCGCCAGCGCATTATCCACGATTTCGATGTTGGCGGCAATATTTTCTTTGTAGAACGATGCCATATCCCCGGCGATAAACGGCACATCATCGCCCAGCTCCAGCGCACTCCGGAAATTGTTGACGACCGTGCGCAGTTTGGCAGTGTAATCCGGCGTTTGCCGCTGGGCATCGGTTTCGCCCTGATGCCAGAGGACGGCGACTATTTTGCCGCTTTTCTGAGCTTCGCGGGCCTTTTTGACGGCATCATCAAACGGATGGTTTTCCGCGTTCCAATCATCGACACCGCCGGGCATCCATGCGGCGATGGAAGTGCCGCCGACGGCGCAGGGGATCAAGCCGATGGTTTTTTCGGGGTTGGCTTCGGCGAGAAGTCTGCCGAAGGTACGTCCGGGACCGACGCCGCAGACCTTTTGATCGCCCTCCGGAAGAATGGTTTCAAAGGGATCGCCGCCGGTGATTTTTTCTCCGGATGCCGAAAATGTTCCCACAAAAGGGCGGTCTTTGGTGATGGGTTCCACTGCCGGCTGCCACTTTCCGTCCGGACGGATCATCAGCAGACGGGGGATGGAAACTAAATCATCGGCTCCGGCATAACCACGGCCGGCCATATTGGATTGACCTGCCAGCAGTACCAGCAGTTTTTCATCAAGTGTACTCATTTATCTTGTCCACCCTTGTATTTTATAATTTTTCTCCAGAAGTTTGCGCTCTGCGCCGCCGGAATCCGGAACGAACCACACTTCAAACCTTGCGCCGTAAAACTGTTCCCATTCACCCTCATAGATGGTGAAATACATCCCGGTGCAGAATTGCTGCCGCGGGTCGTTGGACCAGCCGGAAACGTTCCGGGTACGCGCTTTCAGTCCGGTAACGGAGAGCGGTGTGCCTTTGGTGATTTCAAATGCTTTCAGATAAACGGTTCCTTTTTCGCCGGGGTTGCACCAGAGGTGAGCGGCATAAATTCCGCCCTGCATATCATCGTAAAGGATCAAATCCGGCTTGCCATGCCGGATACTGCCGGGAGGAAGAAGTTTGTTCCAATCGTCCTGATTTTTTGATAGTGCGGCGAACTCCTCTTCGGTAAAATCCAGTGCCGCTTTGGTCATCTGCCGTCCGGGGAAGCGTGTCTGATCGAAGATATTGACCAGAGCTTTGCCGCAGAAAAAGCGGGTTTCCCACTCGGTGCTGCTGCGGCGTTCGGTTTTGTTGCGGGGAAAGATGGGGGCGCGGTTCCACGCTTTGCCGGAAAAGCCGATGTCGAAGCGGAATTGAAATTCCAGAGGTGTTTTCTTTCCGGTATCGGTATTGTGCACCGCATAATACTGGTGCAATGTGGGGCGGATCTTTCCCTCCGGTGTGCAGAAGTAACGGACGGCGTGGAGAGAGTTGTCCGATTCCGGATAGAGCCGCCACTGGGGATGGCAGGCAAGGTATTGCATCAATACGGCGCGGCTCGTGCTGTCGGCAAGCATCCGGGTAAGCGATGGGATGTCGCACTTTGCATCATCGGGAAGTTCGGCACCGCGGCCAATGGCGGAGAGGACACGATGCTGGAACGAGTTTGCCGGAGCATCTTTCCAGTGTTTGGTGTGGAAAGGAGTGCCGGTGAAACTTGCATGCCACAACTGCTTTTCGGGTTCGGCAAGTTGGACATTTTCCGGGAGTTTCAGATCATCGGCAAAGGTGTCACGGTTGGCATTATGCACAGCTTTCCAGAATTGTGCCGCCTGTTCCGGAGAAAATTTCGCCCCTTTACGGGCAAGCAGGATAAAGGACTGCTTGTCTTCCGGCAGTAAGATTTGCGGGTTTCCACTGGAAATAAAAGTGAACGTGTGAGTTCCGGTGCCGGTTTGGGCGGTGATGCGCAATTTACCGTTTTCCCACTTCCATGAGAGTTCCGGTTCCTGATAATCTTTTCCGGTATTGCGCTTGTACAAGGTGATTAGCTTCCGGTAATTTTCTGCCGCACGTCCGGTACGGGAGATGGTCACACTGCCGTCTTTATTGAAGAGGTAGCCGGTCTCGGAGGCTTTGATAATGCCGTTTTTTTCCGGAAAAGAAATGTACCACTTATCCGTGGTCAACGCCGGTTCTGTTCCGGCAAGGGTGAGCGCACAACTGCACACGACAGCCAGCTGAAAAAATATCTTCATAAAATTATCTCCATTGAAAGTGGTGTGTCACTGCTATAATATACCGTTGTGGAAGGGAATGTCAAATTTTATGTTGTATTATCGGGCAAATGTGCTATATTAATAGTTGAAGAGATCATTTGCAGTAATGAAAGGATGAGTTCTGATGAATCTGATATTTTTGGGTGATGTTGTCGGCAAGGGCGGACGTAATGCGGTTCGCCGTCATCTGCCGGAACTGCGCCGTATTTACAATGCCCAGTTCGCGATCGTCAACGGCGAAAATTCCGCCGCCGGAAACGGATTGACCGGGAGCTGTGTGAAAGAACTCCTTGAAGCTGCTGATGTCATCACTTGCGGCGATCATGTCTGGGATCAGAAAGGATTTGAAAACGAAATACACCTTTATCCGCAGGTCGTGCGCCCGGCGAATTTGTCTGACCTTCAACCGGGGAAGGGTTATGGTATCTACCGCAACCCTGCCGGTGGAGAGATCGCCGTTATTTCGCTTATGGGCAAAGTTTTTATGCGGGATTCCGCCTATTGCCCCTTTGAAACTGTGGAGAATATTCTGGAAAAACTTCCTTCCGCCGTCAAAACCATCGTGGTCGATTTCCACGCCGAAGCCACCAGCGAAAAGCTCGCCATGGGACGCTTCCTGGACGGCAAAGTCACCGCTGTTCTCGGAACGCACACCCATGTGCAGACTGCCGATGCCAAAGTTCTTCCCGGCGGAACGGCAGTCATCACCGATGCCGGGATGTGCGGAGCGGAGTACAGCGTACTCGGACGGGAGGTTCCGGCAGTGTTGAAAAAATTCCGTACCGGCATGGCTACACGTCTGCCGGTGGTTGAAGATGGTGAGATCCGGGTGGACGGCGTGTGTGTGTCATTCGATGCCGCAAGCGGACGTGCGACCGGGATCACGGCATTTTCGCCGTTGGTCATTCCGGAGAAATATTGATATATGACAGGTGGTGGTGTGATAAAATTTTTCCGGCAGGCGAAAGCGTTTCTGCCCTTGCTTCTTCCGGCGGCATTTTTGCTGTTGATCGCGGGAGCAGGTGAATTTTATCATTCCACGGCGGCAGTACCGGCGGAATATATACACGCGCAGTGCCGTACCGGTGTGCCGCCGCTTGCGGAACCGGAACCCGGTGAAGTGCCGCACCATGCGCTGGGACGGCGGATACCGGGAACTCTGCCGCTGCTGCTCCGGGAGGGGCGGCATGAGGGCAGTGTGCCGCCGTTCCGTGGGGAAAGTGTTGAATTTAAATGTCCATATTTGTATTTTTTGCCGGAGTTTATTCCGGGGAAATATTTTGCAAGTTCCGGAGATATCGCATTTCTCAGTTTCCGGCAGCGCGCGTTGCCGGTGCGTGCCGGACCGGTTTTTGCTTAACAGTTGTCCCATGAAAATAAAACCTTCCTCCTCCGCCCCGGTCTGCGGAGGATAAAGCGGAAAAGGGCGAGTGCCGCCGGTCGCGTTCAAGATGCTGTACGATACTTACGGAATCTGACAAAACCACTTTGGGAAAACATGAACACTTTCCGCTCAAAGAATGGCTGAGAACACCGTTTGGGAAAAATTATGGGATATCTGTTTTAAGCATTTTTTTCTTTGTGTTCCTGCGGCGGCATAGTGAACGTTTTCAGTAAAAAATCCACAGCTGTCCCATAAAAATCAAATTGAAAATCAGAAATTTCTCTGTGCAAACAGTGATAAAAAACACTGTTTTTGAAAAATTATGGGATATCTGTGTAAAAAAATCGGAGAATTATTTATTATGAGTTTCATCAAAGAACATTGGGAAGATATTCTTGTATACGGTTTCTGTGTACTTATGGTCGCCGGCGGAGTGATGGTCTACTTCACTTTCGTTGCATAATTGTAAAAAATCAGGATTGCGGCGGCGCATTGTGAATGATTTTGTGTCTTGTTCCTGCGTCGCAGCAGCCGAATATAAAAAAAGAGCGGCAGCTTGCGTGAGTTTCACGGAAGTTGCCGCTGATTTTTTTATGCGCGCTTGCTTACTTGTTGCCGGGCAGACCCGGGATCAAGTGGGTGTAGTCAAGCTGATGTTCAAACTTGACGTAGTGCAAGGTAGTTATCAACGCGGTACCGAGGATGGCGATCAGTGTCAATGCCGCCAGAGTAAGATATAACTTTGAGGGCTTCTTTTTGTCGGAAAGCTTCAAACCGTTATCTTTTTCATCCTTGGCGGCAGGTTTGGCGGCACCGGGAACGTTGACTTTGGGGTCGTCTGAACCGGGTTTCTTGATGGCGACATCACCGACGGTTTTGGGGGCTTCCGGTTTCGCAGGAGCGGAGGGCGGAGCAGGTTTGGCTGCGCCGGGAGCCGGAGCCGGAGGAGCAGGTTTGGCTGCGCCGGGAGCCGGAGCCGGAGGAGCAGGTTTGGCGGCGGTGGGGAGCTTCATGTTGGGAGCGGCCGGCGGAAGACCGGGACGCTGCGGCGGACGGTTGGGACGCTGGATCCGGACAGTACGGCTGTTGCCGTCTCCGTCGGCATTTGCATCTTCAGCCGGAGCCGCACCGGGAATGGACGGAGTGGGAGCCGCCGCCGGACGGACGACAGTTGCCTTGCGGGTGCTGGTGTCGTCAGCTGCGGCGGGAGCCGCAGGAGCCGGAGCCGCGGGAGCCGGAGCGGGAGCCGCAGGAGCGGGAGCTGCCGGAGCCGGAGGAGCCGCAGGAGCCGGAGCGGGGCGCAACGGTTCAAGTCTCAGCGTACTGGACTGGGGCGTTGCAGCTGCACCGGGGATGGACGGAGTGGAAGCCGCCGCCGGACGGACGACAGTTGCTTTGCGGGTGCTGGTGTCGTCAACTGCGGCAGGAGCGGGAGCCGCCGGAGCCACCGGAGCAACCGGAGTAACCGGAGTAACCGGAGTAACCGGAGCCACCGGGCGGGAGTTGGTGTTGCCGACGCCCGGAGCCACGGGGGCAGCAGCTACGGGGGCCGCACCCGGAGGAGTCAGCGGTTTAAGTTTCACAGTACGGCGGGTATGGGTGTCGGTGAACATCTCCAAATTACCGGTACTGGTGTTGTTGATGGAGTTGGCAACCTGTGCGCTCGCAGTGGGTTCGATCGGAACCATCGGAGTGCTGGGTGCCGGAGCCAGACGTACAGTCTTGCGGGTTCTGGTGTCTTCCACTCCGGAAAGCCCCGGACGGATCGTGTTGTCCTGTTCAGCCATATTATTATCCTTTCAAGTAGTGATTAATCTGTCGTATTTCCGGTATCGGGAGTGTCCGCGTTCAAAGCGGCAAGACGCTGGGGAACATCCCGGTAGTTGTTCATATTGGCATGGATCTTGTTGTAACACTCCAGAGCTTGTTCTTTTTCGCCGAGGAGTTCCCGGGCATTGCCGAGATAGTAGAGAGCTTCGCGCTTTTGGATATCCATACGGAACATCTCTTTGAGCGCATCTTCAAAGAACGTTACCGCTTCTGCCGGGTTGTTCTTTATCATGGAACAGCGGCCGAGATAAACCAGACTGGCGCGGCGTTTCTGCGGGTTGTCTGACACGCGGGTGAAGGTGGCGATGGCATCGTCGATCATATTGTGTTCAAACTGCAATACGCCGAGGTCGAACTGGAGCTGCATGTCGCCGGAGAACTTTTCCGCGCGCTGAACGGTGTGCCGCCAGCGGTAGTTGCGGCATTCGGCTTCAAGTTCCGCGATCTGCCCTTCGGCATTTTCGTAGGCAGTGGGGTTGGCTTTGAGGATCTCGATATTCTGTTTGAGCTGGGAGATGTATGCTTTTTCGATATGTTTATCCAGAACCGGGTCCATCACGCCGATCTTGTCTGCCACGGCGCGGTACTCTTCAAGAGCTTCATCGAAACGTTCCGCGACCATGTAGGCATCGGCAAGTTTGCGGCGCATATCGATGGAGTCATTCTTTTTCAATTCAGCGGTAAAGCGGTTGATGAGCAGCTGTGCCTGTTCCGCATCGTGGATGGTTCCTTCGAGCAACTGGGAGATGACGGCATCTTCGGCATCGGCGGTGTTGGCTTTGGAGCTGTTGCGGTCGTTGAAGTTACCGCGTTCGATACTTGCCAGAGCCATGGCGGAACGGAGTTCGGCCTGCTTGGCGAGGGAGTCAACGCTGGTATTTTTCAGCAGTTCCTGATGGATCTTCAGCGCATCGAGAGCCTGATTGTTCATCTGCATGGCATCGGCGAGGCGGCGCATCCGGGATTCGTTGCCGGGGTGGAGTTTGCACAGCACTTTCAGCGCGCTGACCACGCCCCACGGTGCGCCGGCACGGTCGGAGGCGGAAGCCAGAGCGTTGAGTACGGCGGGGTTATCCACATATTCCGCCAGAGTTTCTTCGCACATCGCCATGGCTTTAAGCGGATCGAAACAGGAGATGATGGCGATGACCGGGACCTTGCACAAGGTCGCCATAACGGCACCGAATTTTCCGGACGAACCCTGAAATTTCAGTTTGCCGATCTCATATTCCCGGATTTTTTCGTACAGGAGGGGGATATCGGGATTACGTTTGATCGCAGGTAAAAGAGTTTTGACCGCTCCGGCAAAATCTCTGCCTGCCGCCTGCTGGGCTGCCCGCTTTACGGCATCCCGCACAAAAATCGGTGCCTGACTGACTGTTTTGCGTTCCATAAGTTACCGTTACACTGTTTTGTTTACATCGTTCTCAAGTTTTATCCGGCGCTTCGATATGTGCGCCCAAAGTCATAAAAGATATTCGTCTATATAAACTACACGCTCGGAGTGATTTTTGCAAGCAGTTTTGTAAAATAACTGTGATTTTTTTATGCAGTTGCAGTTTGATTGCGGCAAAAAGGAGAGTTTTTCCGTATCCGGCGGAAAACTTTTTGAATAATGATACTTGATTTTTGCCGTTTTGTGATTATATTCTTCTGAGAGGAAAAACGGAGAACCGACAATGAAATATGCTGAAATCTACATCCTGTTGCTGATTCCTGCGGTCGTGATCGCGGGAATCTTCCTCTATGCCGCCGCATTCCGGCGCAAAAAACGTCTGCTGACGAAACTTCTGGGCAGCCGCGCCGGGGACCCGGAGGCGGTGCATTTATCCCGGAGCCGCCGTCACTGGAAATTTTTTCTGTTTATGGCGGGGATGGTCGCCATTGTTTGCGGTGCCGCGCGTCCGTATTGGAAAGAGAAAGCGGTACCGTTCAAACACAGCGGCAGAGATATCATGGTCATCTTTGATGTCTCCAAAAGTATGCGCGCTGCTGATTTGCCTCCCTCCCGTCTGGAACACGCAAAATATCTGCTGCGCGAAGTTGTAAACGGTTGTCCCGGTGATCGTTTCGGATTGATCGCGTTTGCCGGTAACGCCTTTCTCAGTTGTCCTCTGACGGCGGATCCGGCGGCGTTGAAGGAGTATATCGACGAACTTGATACCGCATCCGTTCCGGAAGGCGGAACCAATATCGAACGCGCACTGCGTACCGCTGACCGGGCGTTGACGGCGGCGGAAGGCAGTCATTGTGCGGTGCTGATGCTGACCGACGGAGAAGCTCTCAGCGGCACGGCTGAACGCTATCTGGAGCGTTTCAAAAACAAAAAAATACCGTTGCTGATCGCCGGAATGGGCGACCCTGCGCTTGCGGCTCCCGTACCCGATGGCAAAGGGGGATTTATCCGCGACCGCAATGGAACTCCGGCGGCAAGCCGTCTGGATGAGGAAAGTTTGAAAAAGTTTGCTCTTGCCACCGGCGGGATGTATATCCGCAGTACCGTCGGCAATACCGGCGCGGCGGCGATCATACAGGAGTTGAAAAAACTTGACCGGGCGGAGCGTAACGCCGCCGGTTTCCGTCAGATCGAAGATGAGTTTGTCTGGTTCTTTGCTGCCGGATTTATTCTGCTGCTTCTGAGTGCGCTTTTGCCGGAGGTTCCGGGAAAGAGCCGCGCAATTCCGGGGAAAAGTGCCGGAATGGTGCTGTTGGCACTCATGTTGTCGCTTTCAGCTTCGGCAGAGGAGAAAAAAGCAGGACCGGCAGAACCGCTTCACGGAGACCCGCTTCAACTTTACAATCTGGCGCGCGCCCGGCAGGAAAAGGGCGATGCTTCGGCGGTGACGATCTATGAAGAGGTGATAAGGAAGGCCTCCGGAAATGCGGAACTGCAAAGCCGCGCACTGCACAATCTTGCCGTAGCACATCATCTGGATGGCAGAAATGCGTTGACGGCGGGGCAGCAGCAGTTCAGCGGTCAGCAGCTTGACCCGGCGTTGAAAGAGCTGCAGCGCAGCCGTTCCGTGCTGGATAAAGCGGCGGAACTTTACCGTCAGGCGTTGGCGATAAACTCCTCCGTCTCTTCCGGAGCCGCCGCCAACTTGCGCCAGTTGGAGCTGGATATAAAGAAGTTGGAAAAATTGAAAAAACAGATCGAAGAACTCAAGAAAAAACAGCAGGATGCCCGGCAGAAAGCTCAACAGGCGGCACAGCAGAACCAGCAGAATCAGCAAGATAAGCAGAATCAGCAAGATAAGCAGAATCAGCAAGATAAGCAGAATCAGCAAGATAAGCAGGATCAGCAAGATAAGCAGAATCAGCAAAACAAGCAGAATCAGCAAGACAAGCAGGATCAGCAAAACAAGCAGGATCAGCAAAACAAGCAGAATCAGCAAAACAAGCAGGATCAGCAGAATCAGATACGTCAGGCGGAGCAGGCGGCAAAAGAGTTGGAAGATGCCGCCGGAGAAAATCAGCAGGAAAAGTTGCGTCAGCAGGCCGCCGCCGCCCGTGAGGAACTGCGTTCCGCCGGAGAGAAACTTGCCGGGAATGCTCCGGAAAAGGAGGTTCAGCAGCACTTGGATCAAGCGGTGAAACATCTGGGTAAACCGGAGAAAAATGAGCCGCAGAAACCGGCTCCATCCCCCGGTGATGCCGGTAAAAAGCCGGAGAAAAAAGCTCCGCATCCTGCCGCCGGAGAAGATGCCGGAAAGAAAGCGGATGAGCGCAACGCCCGGGAACAACAGCTCAAACTGCTCAATGATGAAGCCTCCGGAGTCCGTAAAAATATTCAACGCGGCCGTCGTCAGAATCAGCCGGTGCATCAGGTGGAGAAGGATTGGTGATAAATATGAAAAAAATACTTTTTACTCTGTTGTTGTCTGCGGTCTCTTTTCTCCTCCTGCTTCCGGCGGGGGCAGACGAAGTCAAAGTTACATTGCGTCCGGCAGCTCCGGCGGTCGGTGACCGGGTTTCGGTGGTGATCTCCTGTTCCAGTGCCGATACCGGTTCGGCTGAAGTCATCCTGCCGCCGCTGGGCGACCTTGCCCGCTGGGACCGCAATATGCGTTCGGTCCGTACCATGATGAGCATACGCAACGGTGTCCGCGAGGTGACGACGGAATATATCCGGCAGTTTACCGCTTTGAAAGCTGGAAAACTGGTCATCCCCCCCATACGTCTGCGCCGCAATTCCCGCGAAACAGCGGCTCCGGAGTTGACGGTGGAGATCGCCGCATCACGGAAAGCCGCCGCCGCCGATCCGGAACAGCTTCAACCCTACGGCGAATTTACCACGCTCCCAGACCGTCCGTTCCGTCCGGGGGAGAAGGTGGAACTGCACATGAACGTCTTTGTGCCGGGTAACTTCAATGTTTTAGGGTTCAACGATTTCCGTATTGAAAACTTCCCCGGAGCCGTACTGTTGTCCAATCCCCGGAACCGGGAACAGCTTCAACTGCTCTCTCCTTTCCGGACGACGGTCAACTCCCGCGCGTATGTGGTCTACCCGTTCCGCGGCGTGGCGCGGGTAACTGCCAGCGGTAAATTTTATCCTCAGGCATCGTTTGTATTGTCGGTGCGGGAACCGCGCCAGATCGACAACGGCGGCTTTGATGATGATATATTCGACTCATTTTTCGGGTCCCGGGTGAGTTTCAGCCGGCCGCGCCAGTTGAACGTGGTCTTCAAGGACAGTGCCGGAGTGGAGGTGGTTCCGCCGCCGCCGGTACCGGCAGGATTTCAGGATCCCGGTGTTTCCGGCAAGTGGCAGGTCTCTGCCAGACTCTCTTCTCCCGGATGCCGCAGCGGGGAGATCGTTGAACTTGAGATAACTCTGATACCGCAGGATAAGGGAGAAAGTATCAACGACCCCATGCTTGATGTGCCGGAGTTCAAGTTTGACGGTTTCCGCATCTATCCGCCGGAGGTGGTACGCAAAGACGGCCGTATTTCCCTGCGTTATGCTCTGATACCGCTGTCGCCCGGAGAGAAAAAACTTGATATCAAACTTGCGCTCTTTGAGCCGGTAAGCGGTAAATATCAGACCTTTGTCTTTTCTCCGGTTCTGGCGGTCACTCCCGGCAGTGTCAATGTGAAAACTCCCGCTCCTGCGCCCGTTGTCCCGGAAACGGCGGCACCGGCGGCACCACCGGCACCGGAAACGGTTTCCACTCCTTCGGATGACGGCTTGCGCTATTTGAAGGTGATGAGTGCGGGCACGGTCAAAGTTCCGCTGTTCGGCAATCAGAAATATTCCATCATCGCTCTCATTGCGGGAGGATTTCTTTTGGTGCTGGGCGATATGCTCTACCGCCGTTTCGGAAGAAATCTCAACGCGGCGAACCGCCGCCGCCGGCGGGAGATAAAACAGCACCTCCGTGCGCTTGCGGCGGAGATCAGAAGTTCTGCTGACCCGGCTGGATGTTTCCGGTCGCACGGTCTGGCGGATCTGGCTGAAATGCTCGATCTGCCTCCGGGGGCTACGGCGCAGGATATAGCCGATTCGCTCGATGACCCGGAATTGAAGCAATTCTTCTCCGAGCTCGCCTCTGCCGGTTTTGCTCCCGGAGAGACCGCTTCTGCGGCGACAGTTGAGATGCGGGAAAAGTTGTTCCGGTTCCTCCGGAAACTGTCGGTGGTGCTGATACTCTTTGCCGGTTCCGTCCTTATCGCCGTGCCGGAACCGGATAAGGGAAGTTCCGCCTACGCCGCCGGAAAATATACTCTTGCTTCCGAAGAGTTCCGCCGTGCGGTCGACCGCAGTGAACTTTCTGTACCTGTGCTTTACAATCTCGGCTGTGCCGAATACCGGTTGGGGAACTATCCGGAAGCTCTGCTCTGGTTCACCCGGGCGCAGCTGCTCTCTCCCGGTGATCCGGAGTGCCGCGCCAATGTGATGCTGACCCGGGAGCAGCTGCAGCTTCCTCCGGAAGAGGAGAACAGTTTCACCGCCCGCCTGGTGGCGTTCCGGGATACACTTTTCCGTCCGGATCAATATCTTCTGTGTGCGGCATGGGGCTTCTTTCTGCTGTGCGTGCTGTTTGTCCTGCGGGGATACCGGGCGCGGATGCTGCGCTGGTGCGCGGCGGCAGTGGTGCTTTTTCTTACGGTGCTTGCGCTGCTGGCGGCGTTGGAACAGTGTGACAGCACCTACTCTTCCGAACGTTTGCTCGTAACCGGAAAATCGGTGGAACTCCGTTCGCTTCCGGCAGAAAATTCCGGTTCTGTCATCACCGTCGTCAACGGCGGCACTCAACTGCATTTGCTGGAAGACCGCAACTCCTGGCTGCGGGTGACTGCCGGAAAAGATGTCGGCTGGATAAAGACCGGTCAGGCGAGGAGGATATTCCCCTATGGAATACTCTGATTATCCGGTTCATGCCTGGTCGCGTTCGCGGCACCGTATGCGGGCGCAGTGTCCCCGCAAGGCGGTGCTTTTCTGCCGCGATGCCCGCGCCGGAGCTGATCCGCTGGCAGAACGCATGCCGCGTCTGCTCCATGAATACCGGAACCGTATCACGCTTGATGCTTATATGTACCGTTCTCTGCACGATTTTGTCCGGCAGGCGTTTTACACTTTTACTGAGGATGGAAAACTGCTCTACTCTTCGATTTCCGCGCTTGCCGGAGCCATGCAGAACCGTTTCGACCGGGAACTGGAACGGATGCTTTACGGTGGCAGTTCGTACGACCACAAACTTTTTTTCCTCCGGGAACTGGAGGATAAAAATTGCCGGATCCCGGCTTTGATGGAGCGTGCCGCCGCTAAAATCAGTGATTTGTGCGCGGCATTGGAGAAAAATCTCTGGCAGCTCATCGTTTCCACTCCCGGTGTTTCCCGGAGGCATATAGCCTCTCCGCTTGCGGTTTACATCAACGATCTGTGCTGTTACTGCGCTCCGGTGCTGGCATTGGAACGCAATGGAGATTTCTGGACAGTTGAGTTCAACGGGGACGGAACTTCGGCACTGCTGCACAAATTTTACGGAATAAACACTCTGGGACGGGACGTGGAATGTTTGCGTTCCTTTTCCTACGATGTGAAGAGCGGTGATTTTTCTGAAACCGGCTTGGAGTTGTCGGTTTCAGCGCAGTTGGAACGTATCGCGGCAGACGGTGCGGCATGGGCGGAACTGCTTTCGCTTCCGACAGAACAGATACCCGGAAATACTGCACACTGCGGTGAATGTGAATTTTACCGTTTTTGTCAAAAATATTATCCAAACCAAGGAGGAGATGTAAAATGAAAAAAATGTTGTTTGCTTTGTTGTCGGCAGTAAGTGTTGCAACTGCTTTTGCCGCCGCGCCGGAAAACTGGTTCACCGATTATGAAGTTGCCGCCAAACGCGCCGCGCGGGAAAAGCTCCCCATGCTGGTGCTGTTTACCGGTTCCGACTGGTGTCCGGGGTGTATCGCGCTGGGGACACGGACGTTGTCGACGGCGGAGTTCAAGGAGTTTGCCAAAAAGAATCTCATTCCGGTCTATCTTGATTCCCCGCGCAATCCGCCGCTGACCGCCGCTCAACGCAGAAAACTTGCCGCCGCCTCCGAAAAACTGCAGCCCGGACCTTATGTCCCGACTTCGGTGGTCGTTTCCCCGGAGGGTAAAGTTCTGGCGCGTATCGTCGGATACAAGAGTGCCGGAGATTACATCGCGGCGATAAAGAGCGCATTGGGTAAATAACGGGCGTTGTTTCATCATGATAAAGAAGATTTTACTCTTACCGGTACTTTTTCTGCTTCCGGTACTGACTGCCGGAAACACCCCTTTCAAATGGGAACGCCGCCCGGTGGAAGACGGAACGCTGCTGATTTTGACCGTTCAGCCGGGAAATTATGTTTATGCAAGTTCCGTGCGTTTCGATTTGAAGAACGGTGACGGCGGTGCGGTCGTTCCGCAGCTGCGCAGTGAACCGCAGTTGAAAGATGGAGAAAAGATTTTTCCCGGCGGCTCATGGCAGTACTTCACTCCCGAAACCCGTTTCAGCGGCACTGTCGAACATCAGGGATGCAATGACGAAGGTATCTGCTTCATGCCGGAACAGATAAATTTTGCTCCGGCAGATGCCGCCGTAACTGACAGCGATACCGGGGGGGATGCCGGAAAATATTCGGTCATCCGCAAAGGCGAAGGGTACATGAATAAAAGCGAGTTCATGAACTTTCTGCGCGGCGCGCAGGCAAGTGCCGGTTTCGGTGATCTCGGTGTGCTGGGGATAATATTGCTGACTTTGCTTGGCGGTCTGGGGTTGAACCTCACTCCGTGCATACTTCCCATGATGCCGGTGACACTTATCGTCATCGGAGCAAAAGGCGGCGGAAGAAACGGTCTGCTCCGGGGGAGTTTTTACGGTGCGGGCATGGCGGCGGCCTACGGTGGATTGGGCGTGGCGGCGGCACTGTTGGGCGTGGGATTCGGTACGTTGAACAGTATGCCGTGGTTCAATTTTGTCATTGCCGGAATATTTCTGTTTATGGCACTGTGCATGATGGGGGTGTTCAACTTCAACTTCGGAGCATCGTTCCGTGTTTCTCCGCAAAAACTGCGCGGTCCCATGCTGGTGGTGACCTTTGTCATGGGAGTGCTTGCCGCATTGCTGGCGGGGGCGTGTGTCGCGCCGGTGGTGATAACGGTTCTGCTTTTCGTTGTCCGGGAATACAATGCCGGGAACAGCTGGGTATTATTTCTCCCCTTTATCCTCGGTATCGGCATGGCTCTGCCCTGGCCGCTTGCCGGGTGGGGGCTGACCATCATGCCGCGTCCGGGAAAATTCATGCTCTGGGTGAAATACATTCTTGCGGCGTTCATCGCGGCGATGGGGATATATTATGCCGTTATCGGAGTGAAACTTATGCAGTACGGCAGAGTTTCCGGTCCAGCCGGAGGTGATGGTTTTGCCGCTTTGGAAGAGGCGGCGGAGTTGTCCCGGAAAGAAAAGAAGCCGTTGTTGATAAAATTCGGCGCATCCTGGTGCAAAAACTGTCACGCCATGGAACGGGAAACTTTGCGCGACCCCGAAGTAGCTGATTATATCCGTAAAAACTTTGTATTGGTCGACTTTCCGGCGGAAGACCCCAACGCTCCCCGTATCAGACAACTGCTCCGGGCGTGGAACATTCCCGGATTCCCGGCATTTGTTGTCGCTGTCGGAAAATAAGCCGGTCTGCACGGTTATATCTCCGTTTGTGCTGTGTCGTCAGTACAAGCGGAGATTTTTTATTTTCGACTTCGGGATCCGGGAAAAAAAGTGTCAGGGAGGCGATCCGGGGAGGATCAAGCCATCCCTGACGGGGTGTGGGGCAATTTCCAAAGGACACCATATCGGTGTCACAATCATAATATAACACATCCGACATGAAAATCAAGCACTCTTGAAATAAAATTTAATGAAAAAATACCTCGGGAATGTTGAACCGGGAAATTTTCAAAAAATTGCATGATTTTTGCCGGGAAATAATGGAATTTTTGTTTCAGTGATGTTATATTGTAAAGGATACGTTTGTAAACCTGAAAAATCATGGAGGAAAAAAATGAAAAATTTGTTTGTCAACATCTTCGCCGGGGCGTTGGTTCTTGTTATTCTGGCAGGCTGCGCTTCGGAAGGTACTGTGGAAGATACCACTCCCGTCAATGACGGTGTCGGTGCGGTCATGAATGATCCCGCCGGCGGGATCGATACCACCGGAAGAGGTTTCGGTGCCGATGCCGCCCGCAGCGGTCAGTGGGTCGACCCCAACGCGCTTGCCAACGGTGCCGATGCTGATGGCTGGAAGCCTGCCGACCCCAGCGGCAACAACCTCGGTTTCCCGGTGATCTACTTCGCCTACGACTCCGACGTTCTGGTTCCGTCTGAAACTGCCAATCTGGACAAGATCGCCGCTTATTTGCAGCAGCACGCACAGCTCGCGCTGGTCATCGAAGGTCACTGCGACAATCGCGGTACCGATGAATACAACCGCGCTCTGGGTGAACGCCGTGCCAACGCCATCCGCGCCTACCTCGCCGGACGCGGCGTTGCCAATGAACGTATGAAGACCGTCAGTTTCGGTGAAGATAAACCGGCGGTGCAGGGTTCCGGTGAATCCGTCTGGCGGCAGAACCGCCGCGGCGTGCCGGTTCCGATGATAATGTCACGCTGATATCCGGTGGTCATGTTATGAGCAAGATAAAGAGTGTTCATGTTTTCACATCAGAATCCGTTTCCGAAGGTCATCCCGACAAGGTGTGTGACCGGATATCGGATGCGATCCTCGATGCGTGTCTGATGCAGGACCCCGAAAGCCGCGTGGCGTGCGAATCCCTCTGTACGACCGATTTGATCGTTGTCTCCGGAGAGATCACCACCGGCGCGAAGGTCAACTGGCAGCAGATCGCTCTGGATGCGGTTTCTGATATCGGTTACAATGTGCCGGGTATCGGCTTTTCCAGCGAAAATGCCAAAGTCATGGTCGCGGTCCATCAACAGTCCCGGGATATCTCTCAGGGCGTGACCGCAGGTGAAGGTTTGTTCAAGGAGCAGGGGGCAGGAGATCAGGGAATGATGTTCGGTTATGCCAGCTCCGAAACTCCGGCATTGATGCCCGCTCCGATCTTCTACGCCCACAAGATCGTGGAAGAGTTCGCCCGGCTGCGTAAAAGTGATCCGGTGAAGTACGCATATTTGCGCCCGGATGCCAAGAGTCAGGTTTCCATCCGTTACGAAAACGGTTTGCCGGTCGCGGTTCAGACGGTGGTAGTTTCCCACCAGCATACGCCGGATATGCCGATCGAATGGCTGACGGAACTGGTCAGGGAGGTCGTTGACCGCGTTATTCCGGCGGAACTGCGTAAAGAGAAAATCACCTACTTTGTCAATCCGACCGGACGTTTTGAGATCGGCGGCCCGCACGGTGATACCGGACTTACCGGACGCAAGATCATCGTGGATACTTACGGCGGTGTCGGTTCTCACGGCGGCGGAGCGTTCTCCGGAAAGGACCCCTCCAAAGTCGACCGTTCTGCGGCATATTTCTGCCGCTACATCGCCAAGAATCTGGTCGCCGCCGGACTCGCTGACAAGTGCGAGATCCAGGTCGCTTATGCCATCGGTGTCGCTCAGCCCATCAGCGTTAATGTCGATACCTACGGCACCGGAAAGGTGTTGAGCGATGATATGTTGGAGAAACTGGTGTGCAAGGTCTTCGATATGCGCCCTGCCGCCATCATCGAAACACTGAAACTGAAACACCCCGGCAACGGATGGTGTTACGCGGATACTGCCGCATACGGTCACTTCGGACGGGATATTTTCCCGTGGGAGCGGATCGATTGTGTGGAAAAACTTCAGGCGGCGGCAGCGGCAATGCGCTGACCGCACCGCCGGAAACTGCGGTTGAAAGGATAACATGTCATTCAGAGTTATCGGTGCCGGCTCACCGTTGGTGGATTACACCGCCGCGGTGAGCGAATGTTTTTTACAACAATTTTCCCATGGTTGTAAAGGCGGTACGGTGCATATTTCCAACGCAGAACGCGGAAAATTGACCGCTCACCTGGGAAGTTCAATGCTGAGAACTCCCGGCGGAGCTGCCGCCAACACCATTTCCGCTTTGGGAAAACTCCATGTCAGTGCCGCATTCATCGGTAAACTCGGTGATGATGATGATGGAGATTTTTTTCGCCGCAATCTGGAAGATGCCGGAGTTTCCACGGAATTTTTGTACACTGTTCCCGGTGGAGATACCGGATATTGCCTGTCACTGGTAACGCCGGATGCGGAGCGGACGATGCGTTCCAATCTCGGCGTATCGACGGCGTGGCATCCGGAAGAGTTTATTCCGCAGATGTTTTCCGGCAGTTCATGGCTGCTGAGTGAAGGGTATATGCTGCATATACCGGGGTTTGTCTCCATATTCGATACGGCACACGCCGCCGGGTGCCGGACGGCACTGGATCTGTCAAGTATTGAGATCGCGCGGTCGATGCGCGTTCAGCTGCATTCGCTTATAGAAGAAAAAATCGATTTTCTTTTGTGCAATGCCGATGAAGCCGCCGCACTGACCGGAGTATCTTCGCCTGAGGAAAATATTTCCCGTCTGGCAGAAATGAGTGATATCGTCGTGGTCAAAATGGGGGAATACGGTTCTCTTGTCTCCGGTAACGGCAGCATTGTCCACATTCCGGCGATCGCGGAAGCTCCGGTGGTCGACACGACTGCCGCAGGAGATCATTATGCCGCCGGATTTTTCTTCGGCATGTCGAAAAATGCGGATTGGGAAACTTGCGGCAGGTATGGCGCGTATCTCGGCGGTGCGATATCCACTGTTCCCGGTTCGCAACTTCCACAGGAGTATTGGCAGAAGTTTTTGGATAAGTTCGATTTATAAAGTTTGAAATATTGCAGGAGGACTATTATGGAGTACAAAATCAAAGATATCGGTCTCGCCGCGTTCGGGCGCAAAGATATCAATATTTCCGAACATGAAATGCCCGGGCTGATGGCGTGCCGGGAAAAGTACGGTCCGTCCAAGCCGCTGAAAGGGGTCAAAATTTCCGGCAGTCTCCA
>JAFVZN010000035.1 GCA_017508135.1 Lentisphaeria bacterium
CCTTGCGTTGGGCTGCCGCCAGCCCACTCCGAACACACCGAACAACGCCGCAAGGCGTTCATAAGCCGCGCAAGCGGCGCACCCAACCAACTACCCTGGTCGCCGTCAGGCGACACATACTCCAGTAAAGCTTATAGGCGGCGATATCGCACAGCCGGGCGGGTTTTGCAAGCGAGAAGCGAGGGGAGTGGACTTGCGTCCTCGACCCTCGCGGCGAGCGCAGCAAGGCGCGCTCCGGCAAAGCGAGATCACCGCCCCACACCTAAGGCGTAAAGATGCTGATGTCCAAGTCGAGCTTGGCGCGGGTGATGTCTTCCATGAAGCTGGGGATGCTGCCGGTGGGTTTGAATTCACCTACCATTCTGCCGTCGGCATCCCAGCCGGTGTGGTTGTAGGTGAAGATATCCTGCATGGTGATGATGTCGCCTTCCATCTTGGTGATTTCGCTGATGTTGACGACTTTACGGCTGCCGTCGCGACCGCGGCTGATCTGGACAACGATGTTGATGGCGGAGGCGATCTGTTCGCGGATGGCGCGGAGGGGGAGATCGAAACCTGCCATGAGGACAAGAGTTTCCAGACGGGCGAGAGCATCGCGGGGGGTGTTGGCGTGAACGGTGGTCAAACTGCCGTCGTGACCGGTGTTCATGGCTTGAAGCATATCGAGGGCTTCGCCGCCGCGGCACTCACCGACAACGATGCGGTCGGGGCGCATACGGAGGGCGTTGCGAACGAGATCACGGATGGTGACCGCACCACGGCCTTCGATGTTGGGCGGGCGGGATTCCAGACGCACGAGATGTTCCTGATGGAGTTGAAGTTCGGCGGCATCTTCGATGGTGACGATACGTTCGCGGTTGGGGAGGAAGCTGCTCAAGACGTTGAGCAGAGTGGTTTTTCCGGAACCGGTACCGCCGGAGATGATGATATTTTTCCGGACGGCAATGCAAACGGAGAGGAAACGCATCATCTCATCGGAGATCGAACCGAAGCGGATAAGGTCGGCGGCCTGGAACGGTTTTTTGGAAAATTTCCGGATGGTGATGGTGGGGCCGGTCAGAGAGAGTGGTGGAATGATCGCGTTGACACGGGAACCGTCCGCCAGACGGGCATCCACCATCGGGGAACTTTCGTCGATACGTCTGCCCAGCGGGGCGACGATACGTTCGATGGCGGAGAGGACTTGGGAATCGTCCGCAAATCCGGTGTCGGTACGGTAGATGACACCCTGTTTTTCCACATAGATCTGATCGGGGCCGTTGACCATGATTTCGGTGATATCATCGCGGGCGAGCAGAGGTTCCAGCGGACCGAGGCCGATAGCTTCCTGAACCAGTTCATTTTCCAGAAGTTTGAGCGATTCTTCGCCGGGGAGGGGAATGGTCAGCTGGCTGAGGATCTCTGCGATCATGGCACGGGCACGGGAGGCAAGCTCTTCGTGAGAAATTCCGGAGAGTGCCATTTTTTTCAAATTCATCCGCACCAGAAGTTCCCGGTGGGCCTGATGTTTGATCTCCTGAATGGCGGGGCGCAGTTCTGCCGGGAAGGCAGAGGTTTGCAAGACGGGGATGTTTTCTTTTTCCGGGGAGGAAGAGTACGCCGCCGGTTGGGGAATGGAACTTCCGGCGGTGGTATCGGGTGCTTTAGCCGGAGCAGTCGTACTGCGGCGGACGATGATTTCAGCTCTGCCGATGGTGAGTTTATCGCCGGACGCGATCGTGGTCGGCGTGTTGGGGAAAATCGATTCCCGGTTGTTGACTTTGGTTCCGTTGCTGCTGCCGAGATCCATGATGGTGATGCGGGAGTCGGCAACGATAAGTTGAGCGTGCCGCCGGGAAACTCCGGTGGCACTGAGCGGAATGTGGCAGCTGGAACTTGAACCGATGATATATGCGCCGTTTTCGAGCATAGCCCGGGAAACCGGGGCATCCGGCATGGAGATGGTTATTTCGACCATTTCAGATCACAGTCCCCGGCGGTCTTTGCGCCGTTTGTTGTAGTTGGGTATCTCTTTTTCCAGTCTGGCGAAGTTCACGCGGCGGGATTCGATGTTCCGGTCGATGGAACGGTCTTCGTAGTTGCGCAGAGAGAAGGAAAGCGTACCTTTCTGAGCCGCGAACACCAGCATTTCCACCTCATCCGGATAGACCTGCAATGTGATGGTACCGTAGTTGCGGTTGCCGCGGGGATCGATGGAACTTGCGCCCCAGCGGTTGCCGACAGCATGAACTTTGACATCCTGCAAAATGGTGAGGGTGATGGTGTCAAGTTCGGCGTTGCCTTTGACACTGGGGAAGCGGAAGGTTCCGATGACATCGACGTTGTCATTGGGCTGGATGAGATAGTTGACTGAAGATATGGGATCAACCGGCAGTGCGACAGCGCGCATATTGCGGTTGATGATGTTATTGAAGCTGTTGCGGTATGTCGGCTGCTGCAGATCGGTGGTTTGCAGGGTCTGGTCTTTGGAAACGGAAGTGGCAAGTTTTCTGCCGACGACCATCGCAAGTTCGCTCCAGGGAATTTCGCGGCTTATCATTTGGGCTTCTTTGTTGCGGCGGGTCTGGTAACGGACGACATCGGCTTCGGTGATCTCTTCGCCTTCATTCATATCGCGGTTGACCCGGATAAGGATGACGTGTTCGGAATCGCCGTGGATGCGGGCTTTCTCCGCTTCGAGCTGTTTGTAGGTGAGAATAAAGGCGAGCAGACCGAAAAGAACGGCGAGAATGATAAGGATTTTGTGTCTCATAGTGTGAACTCCCAGTGGTTGAAAATATTCTTTTTGTTAAAATATAACCCCGTTTCAAACTTTTTCCAGTAAAAAAACATAATTTTATGAAAAAACCTTGATAAATGCATCTTGACAAAACGGGATTTATGGTATAAGTTACATGATTGCAGGGCGGATGTATGAAGTTTGCCCGGTTTTAGAGAAAGGTTGTTTTTTGGTTATGCAGAGAGTAATGTTGAGTGGAAAGATCCACACGGCGACGATAACCCGTTGTCTCGTCGATTACGAGGGAAGTCTTGAAATCGATCCTGAATTGCTTAAAGAGGCAAATATCCTGCCTTATGAGAAGATATTGGTAGCCAACCGCAACAGCGGTTCCCGATTGGAGACTTACGCGATACCGGGCAAAGCCGGTTCCCGGGATTTCTGCTTGAACGGACCTGCGGCGCGGTTGGGAAAGGTTGGAGATGTGGTTACGATCATGGCGTTCAGCGTGGTCGATGCCGCGGAGTTGGAAGATTACCATCCGACAGTGATCGTGCTGGATGAAAAGAATGAGATCAAAAGCCGCCACAATTAAAAAATTTTGCAGCGGGAAACGGCGGAGGAGCTGTTCCGGTCAGGCGATCGCAGAGTATGTGGTCTTTCTGGCGGCGACGCTGGTGCTGATAATGGTGCTGGTTTTTCTGCTGCGGGCGGTCGGAGAGCATGGAGAGTTTACGGTGGAACGGATAGGATATTCGGTTCCGTAGAAATAAGCAACAAATTGAACTTGCAGCAGGACAGAAAAAGTTTTCAGTTTTGCCGGGTTCAAGATAAATTTGGGAGTCATAACGATGAGAAAAGCTACTATCCGTCGGCGCAAACGTCAGAAAGGTCAGGCGTTTGTAGAGTATGTCATTTTGATCGCAGTCGTTGCGCTGGCGGCATTGTTCGTGCTGGCACAGTTCAGTGACCGTCTGCGGGATATGGTCACCGGTATCACCAAAACTCTGGGCGGTGATGCGGAGACCCCGCCGGACAGCAAGGAGCAGCTCAAGAATCTTACTGCTGACGGTCTGGAATGATCCGGCTGTAAGAACCGGTGCCGTCCGTTTGCTGCAAGCGGACGGTTTTGTTTTTTTAGAGATAATGTCCCCATTTTGTGAAACTTCGATATCCGGATTTATGACAACTTTTGTTGCTGTAATAAAACAGGACAAGGTGTTTTGTCATACGGGCAAAAAAGAAAGCTCTGCCGCGATCGGCAGATGCTGTGTGAGGCAAGGGCGACGTCGAGTGCGAAGCACGAGCGGCGAGGCGGCTCTCCCGCCGCCGCAGTTTTGATTTCACAAGAAATGAGGCAATAGCTTTTCAGAAAGGAAGGGGTATGATCCCGTTTACGTTTCTTTATCCGTTTGACCCGGATGAAAATATCCGGGCAAAGCAGCTGGAAGAGTTTGCTTCTTGCGGCGGAAAGCATATCGTGTTGAGTGACCCGATATTGAAGATGCTTGCCGGTAATCCCTCCATCCGCAAACAGATAAAGCGGCAGGTCGCCGGTTTCGGGTTGGATTTTGTGGACTCCCACGCGCCGTATGGGTACGAGTGTGACTTGATGCTGCCCGATGAACTGGCGGATATCGTTTATGCCAGACAGATGCTGTCGTTGGAACTGGTGCATGATTTCGGCATCAAAACGTGTGTGTTCCACATCGGTAATCCGCCGTTGTTTATGGAGTACACGCTGGATGAATTGCGCACTTTTGTGTTCCGGGCACTGGAAAGAGTACTGAAACGGGCGGAGGAGCTGGATATCATCATCTGTATCGAAAATATTTTCAAGCCGATAAATACGGTGTCGGTGATATTGGAACTGCTGAAAAAGTTCGATTCGCCGCATCTCGGAGTGTGTTTTGATTCCGGACACGCCAATATCATGGAAAAGGGCATGGCATTTCCCGACAGCCGCCCGTGGGGACAGTGGGAAGGTCGCGGTGAGATCGAATGGGAAAAGGATGTGCTGAAAAAATTGCTGCCGCACATCGTCACCTGCCATCTGCATGATAACAACGGTTCACAGGATCAGCACAAACTGCCGGGACAGGGAACCGTCAACTGGCAGGAGGTGTTGTCCATACTGCCGGAGGCACCGAAGTTGAAGTGTATGCAAAGTGAAGTTTCACTGCTGCGCAATCCGATGCCGGTGTCACAGCTTGTAGATACCTGGAAAGGGTATCTTGCCGGAACGGGAGCTGGCATCAAATAACGATTGGTCCGGGGAGGATGAAAAATTCTTCCCGGATCATTTTTTTAAGAAAGATGCCGGGAAAATCACGGAAACTTTCAAGTCGTTGCCGTTGATGGTTATGACCGGATCGGGGATGGCTTGAGGGGAATTGCTTTTGAGCATATCGAGAGTCATCGTTACCAGTAATTGAGAAGCCTGACAGGCTTCCGGGGTGATGTGGGAAAAGGTGAGGTCGAATTTTACACCGTTATCTCTGGTCGGATTGACGACAAGGGTGGCGCGGTGAATGTTTTCTGCAAACGTGATGAGCTGCGGGGTAATATGTTCGTTGCGTGCCAATACCGGCATCAGTGCGGCAAGGTTGGCTTCGGCGAAGGCGGTGTTGGTGATAAGGGCTTTATCTCTGGCGTTGAGCGGGGAGGGTTTGAGGTCGGCGTAGGGGAGGTTCGCATCGAGCAGACCTTGAAACACCAGCAGATGTTTGCCGTAGAGCAGAACACGGTAATCTTTTGCCTGATAACCGGTAGCGTTGCCGACTTTGATCTTTTTCAGAGGTGATTTTGAATCACTCTTATATACTTCATCAAAAAACTGTTTGGCGATCGGCTGAGCAAATTCCGCGACAAAATCAAAACGGGCTTTGGCTTCGCCGGGGAAAGCGGTGATGCCGAAAGCGATCTTGCCGTGAAGATCATCCGCGCTGAGACCGAGTTCTTTCAATGCCGCGTTGATCTTGCTTACCGGGTCTTCAAAAATGGGAAGTTTGACAAATTTTGCAAAGTCGATCTGACCGCGTCCGGTGGCGTTGCGCGGGATATATTCCAGAGGCGCGGCGGAGAGAAGAATGACGGTCAGAATGGATGATGAGATGAAAAATCGTTTCAAAAAGCTGCTGTTCATAAAAATTTCCTTTGATAGGGGTAAATGGCTGCTCTCTTAATATAACTGCTGCAAATATTTTTGTCAACACGGCATACCTTGAATATAGCGGAAAATGGTGATATATTATATGCTGTGAGCGTTAACATTCAGACAGGAAGGTTTATAATATGTTTTTTACCAGTACCAGAAAAAATTGTGAAATAAGTGCCTCTGCCGCGATCGCGAAAGGTATTTCGGATGAGGGCGGACTTTTTGTTCCCAGTGAGTTTCCCCGGTTTCTCCCCGGAGAACTTGAATCACTGGTCAAACTCTCTTATAAGGAACGCGCCGCGCGGGTGCTGCACAAGTTTCTGACCGACTATACCGCAGAAGAGCTTGGCGTTTGCGTGGAGGGAGCTTATGAGGGCAACTTCGACAACAACGAACCGGCGCCGGTGAAAGAGATTTCTCCCGGAGAAAATATCCTTGAATTGTGGCACGGCCCCACTTGCGCGTTCAAAGATATGGCGTTGCAGATATTGCCGTATCTGCTCTCTGCGGCGACCCGGAAGAACTGCCCGGAGCGTACCACCGTCATTCTGGTCGCCACCAGCGGCGATACCGGCAAGGCGGCACTGGATGGTTTTGCCGATGTTCCCGGAACGCGGATAATCGTTTTCTTCCCGCGTGACGGTGTCAGCGATATGCAGAAATTGCAGATGACGACCCAGAAAGGGGAGAATGTGGCGGTGTGCGCCATCGAAGGAAACTTTGACGATGCCCAGACCGGCGTGAAAAATATCTTTGCCGATAAGGAGATCGTCAAGTTTCTGGAAGAGCGCAATATGGAATTTTCTTCTGCGAACTCCATCAACTTCGGCCGTCTGGCACCGCAGATAGTCTATTACATCTCCAGTTATTGTGACTTGGTAAAGAGCGGCAAAATCGCCATGGGCAGTGCGATCAACGTGGCGGTCCCCACCGGAAACTTCGGTAATATTCTGGCGGCATACTATGCCAAACAGATGGGATTGCCGATAAAGCGTTTCATCTGCGCCTCCAACCGGAACAATATTCTTGCCGACTTTATCGGAACCGGTGTCTACGACCGGAACCGGGAATTTTTTACGACCGAAAGTCCGTCGATGGATATTCTGATCTCCTCCAATCTGGAACGTCTGCTCTACCACTTGAGCAACGGAGATTGTGCGCAGATCGCCGCGCTTATGGGGGAATTGAAGTCCACCGGACGTTACACCGTTTCCAAAGAGATGCTGGCGAAACTCCAGCAGGAGTTCTACGGCGGATATTGCGACGATGCCGCCGCGCGGGAGACGATCAGAGAGTGCTTTGAAAAGCAGAATTATCTTTGCGACACCCACACTGCGGTCGCAGTGAATGTTTACCGGAAGTATGCCGCAGAAACCGGAGATACCACGCCGGTGGTCATCGCTTCGACGGCATCGCCGTACAAGTTTGCTCCGGCGGTACTCAACGCGGTCGGCGGCAACGGGGAGGCGAAGGATGGTTTTGCGGTGATGGAGGAACTTTCCGCGTTGACCGGAACCCCGGTCCCGGCACCGCTTGCGGGATTGCGTGAAGCGGAAGTTCTCCACAAATCCAGTGTTGCCAGAGAGGCGATGAGCGATTTTGTCCGTTCGGTGCTGTAAGCTGATTTTTATGGGACAACGGTGTAATTAACTGAGAAAATATTGATATACCGCTTGAAAAATAGTATATTCGGTGATATAGTAAGCAAGTTGCAAAAAAGTGGACCCGTAGCTCAGTTGGTTAGAGCAGGTGACTCATAATCTCCGGGTCCTCGGTTCAAGTCCGGGCGGGTCCACCAATTATATGAATCATCAGCCGTTGTCAAAGATTTTTGATGACGGCATAATTTTTGTATTGGATAATAAAAATGACAAGTGAAGTTCTGTTGGCATTGCTGAGCGGATTGATGTTTGCTATCGGCGGAGCCGGTTATAAAGTCGGAGCCAATGGCAATGTGCATACACTGCAGTGTGCGGCGTTTCTGTCGGTGGTGGGAACGGTCGTTTTCGGACTGTTCGGTTGGAACGAATGGCACGGAGCATCGATGTTTGCGTTGATCACCGGCTTTGTGGTCGGTGTGATGCAGTATGTGGTGATATCGCTGCTGCGTACCGCGTTGAAACTCGGTCCGTTGTCACCGGCATGGTGCGCGGTGTCGCTGGGATTTATTCCGGTGATAATCTATTCTGCGCTGGCGTGCGGGGAAACTCTTTCGGTGTGGAAATATCTGTCGATAGCGGCAACGGTGGGGGCGATCATCAGCGCATCGCAGAGTTCCGGAGATAATGCTGCGGTCAAACATCCGGTCAAAGATAAGATATTTTATTGCATCATACTGGTATTGCTGGTAGTTACCAACTGCACACTGCCGCTGTCGCTGAAGATATGTTCACAGGTGATGATGCCGGGTACAGAAGTTCCCACCAGTTCGGCGTGCGGCAATGTGATCTTGTCGCTGGTATATTTTATGATACTGGTATGCGGTGCTGTCGACTTGACCGTAAGGAAGAAGTGGGTCTTCAACCGGTATGCATTTCTGGGCGGCGGATTGCTGGCTGTCGGAGCCTCTTCGGGGTACGGATTGCAGCTGCTGCTGGTGGATAAGGCTCCGGCGGTGATCGTATTTGCATTGGGTAACACGGTGTCGATCCTGGGAACGGCGTTGATTTCGGTCATCATTCTCCGGGAAAAGATCACAGCTTCATGGTTTTTTACGGTCGGATTTTCGGTTCTGGCGATATTGCTGAACCGTTAGGCCGATAACCGCAGTAAGTTTGATTGCATCCCTTGAAAAAAACTTTTTTTATGCTAAATTTACCGTCAAGTTAGTCGTGTTGACTTGAATTGATACGACTGCAGAAAGTCCTGCTCCGTTTTCCGGCGGCACACTTTGAGCAGTCATATCTAAATGGAAAGGTTTTGCAAATGAAAAAAAGTTCTGTTGCTTCGCCGTCTGCTGAGTATTTTTACCGGTGGATGCTGGCGATCCGCCATTCGGAGCAGAAGTTGAAGGAGCTCTACATCGATCACAAGATCAAGGGAGCTTTGCACTTGAGTATCGGTCAGGAGGCGGTTCCGGTCGGTGTGTGCGCCGCGCTTTCGGACGGCGACAAAGTGTTCAGTACCCATCGCAGTCACGGTCATTATATTGCCAAGACCCACGATATCGAAGGCATCATGGCGGAACTGCTCGGCCGTGCCACCGGGTGTTCCAACGGATACGGCGGTTCGATGCACCTTTATAACTATGAAAAAGGTTTTCTCGGCGGCAACGGCATTGTCGGCGGCGGTATTTCGCTTGCGCTGGGCGCGGCGTTTTCCGCGTTTTATCAGAACAACGGTCAAATCGGAGTCACTTTTTTCGGCGACGGTGCCGCCAATCAGGGTATTCTGCATGAAACCTTGAACCTCGCGTCACTGCTGAAAGTTCCCTTCCTCGCGGTGTGTGAAAACAACGGCGTTGCCGCCACCACCCCCGTCGAAAAATCCACTTCCGAAACCGATCGTACCAAACTTGCCAAAGCGTACAAAATTTCCTCGCTATCCGCTGACGGCAGCGACGTGGAAGCGGTTTATGCCGCCGCCTCCAAAGCGGTCGCCCATCTGCGCGCCGGAAAGGGACCGTTCCTGCTTAACTTGCGTACCTGCCGCTGGGAACCCCATTGCGGTATCATCAAAGATACCCGGGATCAGAAGATGCTCGATGACTGGCGTACCAACCATGATCCGTTGAACGTTATTGCCGGGCGTTACCCGGAACTTCTCAGTTCTGAACTCCGGGCGGAGATCGGACGCGAGGTCGATGCGCGTATTGAAGCTGCGGTGGCAGAAGCAATGACAGCTCCGGCACCGGAACTTGCTGAGTACAAACGCAATTTTGGAGTTTGATATTTATGAAAAAGATGATGTATATCAGTGCGGTGACGGAAGCTCTTGCAGAAGAAATGGAACGCGATGAGAGCGTTTTTGTTATCGGAGAAGATGTTGATATCGACGGCGGCGTGTGGAACGAAACAGCAGGATTGCTGGAACGTTTCGGCGCGAAGCGTGTCGTTGGAACTCCGATCTCCGAAGGTGCGTTTACCGGACTTGCCGCCGGTGCGGCGTTGACCGGTTTGCGGCCGGTGGTGGAGTTTATGTACGGAGACTTTATCCATGTGGCGATGGATCAGGTCGCCAACCAGATCGCCAAAGCGCGTTTGATGTTCGGCGGACAGGCGAAGATGCCGGTTGTCATCCGGTTGTGCGCCTGCGGTGCCGGAACGCGCGAAGGTGCGCAGCATTCACAGTTTCTCGAATCATGGTTCGCTCATCTGCCCGGATTTGTCGTTGTTGCTCCTTCCAATGCGGCTGACGGCAAGGGTTTGATGAAGAGTGCCATCCGTTCCGATTTGCCGGTGGTCTTTGTCGAAAGCCGGCAGATCTACTACGATATCCAGGATGTTCCCGAAGGCGAATACACTGTACCCATCGGCAAAGCGGAGATACTGCGACCGGGCGAACAGGTGACACTGCTCAGTTTCGGTTATGCCTGCGAAAAGGCGCGTCAGGCGGCGGAGATGGTCAAAGACAAGGTCGATGTGGAAGTTATCGACTTGCGGACACTGAAACCGCTGGATACGGAAACGATCTTCAAGTCAGTCGAAAAGACCGGGCGTTTGATCGTTGCCCACGATTCTCCGGCGATGTGTTCCATCGGTGCGGAAGTTGTGCGCCGGGTGGTTGCGGAACGCTTCGACTATCTGGATGCGCCGCCGGTGGTGGTGGCATCCAAAGATGTGCCGATCCCGTTCAACGATGAGCTGGAAGATTACACTGTGCTGAGTGTGCAGGATATCGTTGATGAGATCATGAAGATATCTGTCGGAATCATTTAAGGATAATGCGATCATGGGAAAATTAGATGGAAAGACCGCCATTATCACCGGCGGTGCCTGCGGTATCGGTTTGTCCGCAGTGAAGAAGTTTTGTGCTGAAGGTGCGAAGGTCATCATCGCCGATATCCAGGCAGAAGCCGGAACCCGGCTCGCCGCCGAAACCGGAGCGACCTTTGTGCAGTGTGATGTTTCCAAAAGTGCCGACGTGCAGAAAGTCATCGCGGCGGCAGAGGGAAAACTTGATATAATTTACAATAACGCCGGCGTGTATCTTTCCGGGAAAGACGGCCGTATCACCGATATCGACGAGGATATCTGGGAAAAGGTCATGGGGATAAATTTGCGCAGTGTCTACCTCTTTTGCAAATACGGTTTGCCGTTGTTGATGGAACGCGGCGGAGTGGTGATAAATACGGCATCCAGTGCCGGTGTGATCGGTATTCCCGATTGTGATGCGTACACCGCGACCAAAGGTGCGATCGTTCAGCTTACCAAGTCGATGGCAGCGGAGTACGGCAGATACAATGTCCGGGTGAACTGCATCGCTCCGGCGGCGATCATGACACCGATGATGCGGCAGAGCAATCCGGAAAACTCCACCTTTGACGAGGAACGTTTCCTGAAACTGCGTTCTCCGCTGCGCCGTTACGGTACGCCGGAGGAGATCGCTGATATTGCCGCGTTTCTGGCTTCGGATGAAGCGACATATCTTAACGGTGCGATCATCGTCGCTGACGGCGGCGTGACCATCAACGGTGATTTGTCCAAAATCTGAGTTGACGTGTTGAATTTAAAAGGGGGCTGTTGCAAAACCTCGTCTTGGAATAGTGATGCGAGGCGGTTGCCGCCGAGCGCGCGCTCCTGGACGAAGCGAACCGCCGGTCAACAGCCGGCGGACGCGCTGAAGAAATTCAGCGCGGGCGGAGGAAGCCGAGC